>JALYHG010000192.1 GCA_030776725.1 Actinomycetota bacterium | reverse complement strand
AGGTCGAAGATCTTGAACATCGGCAGGTACAGCGCGATGACCATCGAGCCGACCAGTCCGCCGAGTACGGCGATCATCAGCGGCTCGAGCATCGCCGTCAGCGCCTCGGTCGCCCGTGCGACCTCGTCGTCGTAGAAGTCGGCGATCTTCTCGAGCATCGTGTCCAGGGCGCCGGTCTCCTCGCCCACCGCGATCATCTGGGTGACCATCGCGGGGAACACCGCATGGGCGTTCAGCGGGCGGGCGATGCTCTCGCCCTCCTTCACCGACGCCTGCACGTCGCCCACCGCGTCGGTGACCACCCCGTTGTTGATGGTCTCCCCGGTGATCTCCAGCGCCAGCAGGATCGGCACGCCGGCGCGCAGCAGCGTCCCGAGGTTCCGCGTGAACCGCGACAGGGCCAGCTTGTGGAACAGCTGCCCGAAGACGGGCAGCCGCAGCTTCAGGCGGTCCAGCTGGTAGCGGATCCTCGGCTGCTTGCGGGCCCACTTGAAGGCGCGCCACAAGAGCGGCGGCAGGAAGATGATGACGTACCAGCGGCTGCGGACCAGCCCGGACAGGAATAGCAGGACCTTCGTGGGCGGGGGCAGCTCCCCCCCGAGCTGGTCGAACAGCTCGACGAACGTCGGGACGATGAAGATGAGCATGATGAGCACACAGAACAGAGCCAGCACCAGCACGACCGCCGGGTAGGTCAGCGCCGACTTGATCTTGCCGCGCAGGGCGACGTCCTTCTCCATCGTGTCGGCGATGCGCAGCAGGACCCGGTCGAGCATGCCGGCCGTCTCTCCGGCGCGGACCATGGCGATGTACAGGGGCGGGAAGGCCTCGTGCTCGGCCATCGACGACGACAGCGGCTTGCCGCTCTCGACGGCGCCGCGGACCTCGCCGACGATGCGCGACAGCTCCTTGTTCTCGGTCTGCTCGGTGAGGATGTTCAGCGTCCGAACCAGCGACAGGCCCGAGCCGATCATGGTGGAGAACTGACGCGAGAAGATCGCCAGGTCCTTGAGGCCGACCTTGGGGCCGAAGCCGGGGATCCTGATCTCGGTCTTGAGGCCCTCGCCCCTGGTCCTGGAGATGGACACGGGCGCGTAGCCCATCTCGGCCAGCTTGCGGGCGACCGTCTCCTTGTCCGGAGCGTCGAGCGTCCCTGAGCGGGTCTGGCCCTGACGGTCCCGGACCGTGTAGGCGAACTCGGTGGCTGTGGCCATGCGCGTCCCGGCTAGTCCCGCCCGGCGAGGCGGTTGAAGTCAGGCACGCTGGCGCACCGCTCCAGCGCCGCGTCGTAGCTCACCTTGCCGGCGCGCACGAGCGCCGCCAGCGACTGGTCCATGGCCACCATGCCGTGCTGCTTGCCGGCCTGGATGGACGAGTACATCTGGTGGGTCTTGCCCTCCCGGATGAGGTTGCGGATCGCCGGCGTGGCCATCATCAGCTCGCACGCGGCCACGCGACCCTGCCCGTCGACCCTGCGCAGCAGCTGCTGGCACAACACACCCTGAAGCGCGCCGGCGAGCATGACGCGGATCTGCTCCTGCTGGTGGGGCGGGAAGACGTCGATGAGCCGGTCGACGGTCTGCGGCGCGTCCTGCGTGTGCAGGGTCCCGAAGACCAGGTGCCCCGTCTCCGCGGCGGTGAGCGCCACCTGGATCGTCTCCAGGTCGCGCATCTCGCCGACGAGGATGACGTCGGGGTCCTGGCGCAGGACGTGCTTGAGCGCGGCCGCGAAGCTCTGCGTGTCGGTGCCGAGCTCTCGCTGGTTGACGACGGCGCGCTTGTGGCGGTGGAGAAACTCGATGGGGTCCTCGACGGTCATGATGTGGCAGGCCCGCTCGCGGTTGACGAGGTCGACCAGCCCGGCCAGGGTGGTCGACTTGCCCGAGCCGGTCGGGCCGGTGACCAGCACGAACCCGCGCTGCATGAAGGCGAAGTTGGCGACCTGTGTGGGTACGCCCAGCGTGTCCAGCTCCGGGATCTCGAAGGGGATGACGCGCATCACGGCGCCCATCGACTCCCGCTGCTGGAAGACGTTGACGCGGAAGCGGCCCAGGCCGGGCATCTGGTACGACACGTCGAGCTCGAGGTTGTTCTCGAAGTGCTCGCGCTGGCGCTGCGTGAGGACGCCGTACAGCATCTTCTGCAGCTCGTCGCGCGTCATGAGCGGGTAGTCGTCCAGGCGCTCCAGCTCGCCGTCGACGCGCACGGTCGGCGGGATGCCGGCCGTAAGGTGCAGGTCCGAGCCGCCGCGGTTGAGCAGGTCCAGCAGCAGGGCGTCCAGGTCGACCGCCTGCTCCTGCTCCCAGGCCAGCTGCGGCGCGGCGGTCTGCGGCGGCGGCGTCGGATGCGGGTCGGGTGGCAGGCCCGCGGCCGGCCGCGGAG
>JALYHG010000191.1 GCA_030776725.1 Actinomycetota bacterium | reverse complement strand
AGTCCCGGTCGTCCGAGACGCTACTCGGGCGCGGCGGGGCTGTGACGTAGGAACGCCGTGCTGGTCGGCCTGGCCGCTGTCATGGCGCACCCGCCGCCCAGTCGCGGCGCCCCCTCCCTCGACGAGGAATGGGCGCAGCCCCCTAGCCTAGCCGGGATGGTTTCTGTTCGTTCAGGCTGTAGCTACGCCCGCCGTGCTGCTCAGGACGGCCGTAGCCACCGCAGCCCTGTGGCCAGCTCGTGAGGGATGGTGCTCAGCACGGCGCTGAGGGCGAACAGGAACACGCCGATGGCCTCGAGGGGCAGTTCTTTGTGGGCTTGCTCGCGGATCTCGTCCCTGAGCCCCTTCTGGCGCTCCTGCTGCTCGCTCGTGAGGTCCCGTCTGAGCGTCTGCACCCTCTTGCGAGGAGGTCCTCGATGAGCGTCGGAATCTTCTCCAACCGCAGCTCGTCGCGCTGTAGCTCGCTCAGCTGCTCGATCCTCACGACGCCCTCGGGTCGGGTGGAACGGGGAGCCTCGTCGCGAGGCCGCAGCGACCTCACGCTCGCGCCGCTTGCGGCCAGCTCGTCGTTGCGGGCGGCGCGGATCGGGAGCAGGGGGCCTGTCCGGTTTCGGTGCCGGAGCGGACAGTGGAGCCTACGACGTCATAGTTGAGATGTACAGTAGGGGGGTATAGCATTATTCGGTGATCGACCAGGGGCATATCGCCGAAGTCGTCACCGAGGCCGGCTACTCCGTTCAGGACTGACCCCGGTCCCACAACGAAAAAGGTCGTTCCGCGATGGCGAGGGAGCAGACGGAGTCCGAGGCCCGCACGCTGGACCTGCGGGTGGAGGGCATGTCATGCGGGTCGTGCGCCGCGCGCGTTCAGCGGGTGCTGCGCAAGCAGCCCGGCGTGGCCGACGCCGAAGTGAACTTCGCCGCGGGCAAAGGGCGGGTACTCATCGACGGCGGCAGTGACGTCGATGTCGATGTCCTGCGGACAGCCGTGCGCAAGATCGGCTACACCGTCGAGGTGCCGGACGTCACTGGCGCCATCGTTATGGGAGTCGGCGGCATGACCTGCGGGTCGTGCGCGGCTCGCGTCCAGCGCGTGCTGTCCAAACGCGACGACGTCGCCGAGGCCCAGGTCAACTTCGCCACGGGCAAGGCCCACGTCCTGCCTGCCGTCCCAGATCCCGACCTGGCCGCGTGGCAGGCCGGGGTGGCCAAGATCGGCTACGAGCTGCGCCCGCTCGGCGCCGCCCGCGACGCCGCCGCCGAGGACCCCCACGAGGCCGAGGAGCGCGCCAAGCGCTCCTGGCTGACCCGTGTGCTGGTCGCCACTCCTGCCGCGCTGTTCATGCTCGCCACGATGCTCGCCGGCCATGACGCGATGGCGAACCCGACGCTGCGCTGGACCATGTTCGCGGTGGCGATCCCGGTGCAGTTCTGGGTCGGCTGGCCGTTCTTGCGTGAGGCCGCCCGCCGTGCGCTGGTGCGCACCGCGAACATGGACACCCTCATCGCGATCGGCACGCTGTCGGCGTTCTTCTTCAGCGTCTATCAGCTCGCCGCCGGCCGGATGGACCTGTACTTCGAGACGGCCATACTGATCATCTGGTTCCTGACGCTCGGCCGCTACTTCGAGGCACGGGCCAAGGGGAACGCCGGTCGCGCCATTCGCGCGCTGTTGGAGCTCGGCGCCAAGGAGGCTCGGGTCGTCCGCGACGGCGTCGAGGTCATGGTCCCGGTCGACCAGGTCGTCGTCGGAGACCTGCTGCGTGTCCGTCCGGGCGAGAAGGTGCCGGTCGACGGCGAGGTCGTCGAGGGGGCCAGTGCCGTGGACGAGTCCATGCTGACCGGCGAGTCCGTGCCGGTGGACAAGACCGTCGGCGCGAAGGTGTCGGGGGCGACGATCAACGCCGCAGGGGTGCTCACCGTGCGCGTGACCGCCGTGGGCGCCGACACCGCCCTGGCACAGATCGTGCGCATGGTCGAGGAGGCCCAGACCGGCAAGTCGGGTGCGCAGCGACTGGCCGACCGGATCTCGGGGATCTTCGTCCCGACCGTCATCGGTATCGCCGGCGTCACGTTCCTTGGTTGGTGGGCACTCGACGGTGATCCCACCGGTGGGCTGCTCGCCGCGGTCGCGGTGTTGATCATCGCCTGCCCCTGTGCTCTAGGGCTGGCGACTCCGACGGCGATTATGGTCGGCACCGGCCGCGGCGCCCAACTGGGCGTGCTGATCAAGTCCGCCGAGATGCTGGAGCGGTCCCGTTCGGTCACCACCGTGGTGTTCGACAAGACCGGTACCCTGACCGAGGGAGAGATGGCTCTCACCGATGTCGTGCCCACGCGAGGCCTTGGGACCGCGGAGCTGCTGCGGCGCGTCGGTGCGGTCGAAGCTGACAGCGAGCATCCCATCGGACAGGCCATCACCGCCGGCGCCCGCGAGCAGGTCGGACCCCTGCCCTCCGTCACGGAATTCCAGGTGCTGCCCGGCCTTGGGCTGCGAGGCGATCTCGACGGGACCACGGTCTGGGTCGGCCGACGCAAGCTGCTCGCCGAGGCCGGTCTCATCCTGCCTCTCACTCTTGACCAGGCAGGCCAGGACCTGGAAGGACAGGGGCGTACCGCGGTGTTCGCCGGCTGGGACGGCGAGACCAAGGGCGTGCTGGCCGTGGCCGACACCGTCAAGGACGGCGCCGTAGACACCGTGGCGGATCTCCACGTCCTCGACCTGCAGGTCGCGATGATCACCGGTGACAACGCCCGAACCGCCGAGGCGATCGCCCGCGACGTGGGCATCGACCGCGTGCTGTCCGAGGTCCTGCCTTCCGACAAGCAGACCGAGGTCCAGCGGCTGCAATCCGAGGGTCAGGTCGTGGCCATGGTCGGTGACGGCGTCAACGACGCCCCCGCGCTGGTCCAAGCTGACCTGGGCATCGCCATCGGCACCGGCACCGACGTCGCGATCGAGTCCAGCGACCTGACGCTGATGCGCGGTGACCTCCACGGTGTCGTCATCGCGATCGGCCTGTCCCGGCGGACGTACCGCACGATCGCGCAGAACCTGTTCTGGGCGTTCGGCTACAACACGGCCGCGATCCCGTTGGCCGCCCTCGGACTGCTCGACCCGATCATCGCCGGCGCGGCCATGGGGTTCTCCTCGGTCAGCGTGGTCACCAACAGCCTCCGACTGCGCCGCTTCGCCCGCGGCTGACGGGGTCGCCCAGCTCTCTGCTCATGGCCGGCGCCGGTACACCAGCCGGCCTGGACCTACAGGGGTAGGGTAGATGAGGGCGGCACCCTTGTGTCTCTTCTTCCTCAGGAGGCTTCCTTGTATGGATACAGTCTGAACAAGGATCAGTACCTGTCCAGATTGCGCCGAATCGAGGGACAGGTCCGGGGCCTGCAGCGCATGGTCGACGAGGACACCTACTGCATCGACATCCTTCAGCAGGTCTCCGCCGTCCAGGGCGCTCTCCAGAAGGTGGCGTTGGGGCTCATGAACGAGCACGTCTCCAACTGCGTCGCTGACGCCGTCAAGGGTGATGATGCAGACCACGCTCGAGAGGTCGTCGACGAAGTGACCCGCGCGATCGATCGGATGGTCCGCGCACGATAGCGGCGACAGAGAAGGTCGCTCACGACCATGCGCCCTCCCTATGCCCAGTACGGGTACGCGTGCTATCACCTGCAGGTCGACTACCCCGTCGTCCAGCGTGACCTCAACCACTGGCTGCCGCTGGTCAAGTGGCTGCTGGCGATCCCCCTCTACCACCCGCCGTTCAGCCTCAGCTGAACCGAGGAAGCGAGAGTCGAGCGCAGGACGCACTCCACGACCGGTACCGGCCACCCCCGAGCCGGACGAGACGACGGCGGGCATGCCAGTCGGCAGTGGTCGAGGCGATCAGCCACCACCTTCCCCGTCGATGCGGGACCTGGGGAACCTCCAGCAGCCAGAAGTCGCCGGCCACCAGCACCGGGGGATGGACGCGCCAGTGCACGAGGTCGTCGCCAGCCCGATCGTCCCGCGCCCGTCCCAGTCGTCCCCGCCGACCCCGACATGGAACCGGACGTGCTGCTCGTCGCCGGCGGACTGGCCGTCGGCGCGGCCGCCGACGATCCGCGACTCGCCGGCCTCGCCGCGCGAAGCCGGGAAGTCGGCTCGGTGTGCACCGGCGCACTGCTGCTGGCCGAGGCCGGCATGCTCGATGGCCGGCGGGTGACGACCCATTGGGCGCTGGCCGACCTGCTCACCAGTGCACATCCGGAGGTCGAGGTGGACGCCGACCGCATCTATCTCCACGACGGCGTCTGGAGCTCCGCTGGCGTGACCGCGGGCATCGACCTCGCCCTGCAACTGCTGCGCAGCCACCACGGCAGCGAGATCGCCGCCCAGGCCACTCGCCACCTTGTGGTCGACCTGCAGCGGGCGGGCGGCCAGCAGCAGTACAGCACCCACCTCGCGGACCAGCGGTCGTCACACCCCACGATCGCCGACCTGCTGGCCCACGTCGCCGACCACCCCGACGCGAACCTGTCGATCCACGCGCTGGCCGGCCACGTCGCGATGAGCGAGCGCGGCTTCCAACGCCTGTGTTCACCCGTGAGGTCGGCATCAGCCCCGGCAGGTCGTCGAGCGCGTCCACATCGACGCCGCCCGACGGCTGCTGGAACAGACCGACGCCGGCATCGCCCGCCGCTGTGGCTTCCCCACCACCGAGACCTTCCACCGGGCGTTCCGGCGCCTCGTCGGCGTTACCCCCACCGACTACCGCCGCCGCTCTCCCTGGCCCCCAGCCAATGAGGAAATGGAGGCGCGGTCGGTAGGGTGCCTCGTCGCAACGTGGGAGGTAGACCGTGTCCACTCCACCCCAGTCCTACGCCGCCCGGCTGGACGTGGACTATCCGGACCAGCTTGACCGGGTCACCACGGCCTTTCGGCTGATCTGGGCCATCCCGATCCTGGTTCTCGTTGGCCTGCTCACCGCCACCGGGAACGAGACCGTGATGACCGAGACGGGTGAGCAGGTTCGCAACACCGGCGGGGGGATTTCCGGCGGTCTCTCGCTCGCCACGGCGCTGATGATCGTGTTCCGGACGCGCTACCCGCGCTGGTGGTTCAACTTCGCCCGCGAACTGACCCGCTTCCAGGCGCGGGTCGGCGCCTACCTGGCCCTGCTCACGGACCGCTACCCGTCGACCGTCGAGGAGCAGGCGGTGCATCTGCAGATCGACTACCCCGACGTCGAGCGCGACCTCAACCGCTGGCTGCCGCTGGTCAAGTGGCTGCTGGCCATCCCCCACTACCTCGTGCTGGCCGTGCTCGTACTCGGGGGATCGGTGCGGTCGTGATCGCCTGGTTCGCCATCCTGCTCACCGGGCGGTATCCGCAGGCGCTGTTCGACTACGTGGTGGGGGTGAGCCGATGGGCACTGCGCGTGCAGGCCTACGCGTTCCTGCTGGTCACCGACCGCTACCCGCCGTTCACCCTCACCTGAACCGAGGAAGCGAAAGTGCGGGAGCGCGGGATGAAGGCGATCGTCCACGACCGATACGGCCTGCCCGAGGAGGTCCTGGAGCCGCGGGAGTCGATACGCCGGCGGTGGATAACACCGGGGTCCTGGTTGCGCAGGTCACCGGTGTGTGCAGCACGCGCAACGCGGACCTGGTCCGCTCGATCGGCGCGGACCACGTCGTCGACTTATACCCAGCAGGACTTCACCCGCGGCGGGCAGCGCTACGAGGTGATCGTCGACATGGCCGGCAACCGGCGGTTGGCGAATCTGCGACGCGCGTTGAGCCCCCGGGGCACGCTCGTGATCGTCGGCGGCTCGGGGGGCCGGTGGCTGATGGGCTTGGCCGCACCATCAGGGCGCTGGTGGTGTCACCCTTCGTGCGTCAACGGCTGCGGGGACCTGCTCGCGCTGACCGAGCTCATCGAGGCGGGCACGGTCGCCCCGGTCATCGACAAGACGTACGAGCTGAGGGAAACGTCTGAGGCGCTCGGCCAGGTCGGTCAGCCCCATACCCAGGGCAAGACGGTCATCACCGTGTGAGCGGCGCACCGGTGCTCGGGGGCATGTCTACACGACTCGTGTCGTATCGTGTAGGGTGGCCGGCATGACGACCCACCGGTTGAACATCACCCTCGACGCCGAGCACGCGTCGAAGCTGTCGCGGCTGGCCGCCCGCGTGCACGTCAACGAGGGCACCCTGGCCCGGTCCCTGTTGACCAGCGCCATCGATGACAGCGACCCCGACCCGCACACTATCGTGGCGCTACTCGACGCGATCGATGGCGCCTTCGAACGCGCGCAACTGGGCCGACACCAGGCGTCCAGCGGCGACACCGTCGCACTGGACGACCTGTAGACCATGACGCGGGTCGACCTCGCGGCCGCGGCCGTCGAGGACCTCGACCGCCTGATCCTCACCCTGAGCCTTCCCGCCGACACGCGTCAGCGGGTGCGCGCGTCGCTGTCACCACTGCGCGAGTTCCCTCGTCTCGGCGCCGAACTCGAAGGCCGGTGGGTGGGTCTTCGGTTCCTGCTCGGCCCCTGGCGGTGGATGCTCATCGTCTACGGGTACATCGAAGCCGACGACCGGGTCGTCGTCGTCACGATCCAGGACGCCAGGTCGTCCCGCCGGGTATAAGGGCTTCTCGGGCCGTGCGCGCGGTCACTGCGGCCGCCTCGTGCCGACGTAGGTGTGCACGCGCTACGATGTGTCCACTCTCTTCGTAGAGGTGGACACATGGACGTGGGGGTGCGTGAACTCAAACGACGGCTGTCGGAGTACTTGGAGCGAGCAGCCCACGGCGAGCGCATCACAGTGACCGACCGCGGACGCCGGAAGGCAGTCCTCGGCCCCCTGCCCGGCGGGGATCACCTCGAACGGGGGGTCGCCGAAGGCTGGATCACGCCGCCACAGGTGCCCGGGCCACTGCCTGCCCCGCCTACCAGGTTCCGGGCATCGATGAGCGTGCGGGAGATGATCGAGGAGGACCGGCGCGAGGAGTGAGCCTCTACCTGGACTCCAGTGCCCTGCTCAAGCGCTACATCGACGAGCCCGACAGCAGCCGCTACGACGCGATCCTCGACAGCGACACGGTGTGGCTCACCTGCCGGCTCACCTGGGTGGAGGTGTGGCGCAACCTCGGCCGCCGCCTGGCAGGACCAGACGCCTCGGTCGCCAGGGACGCCTTTCGGGCCGACTGGCTGCGTCTGGCCGTGGTGGAGATCGATGCCGTCCTAGCCGAGGACGCTGGCCGGGTGGCGGACCTCACGGGCAGCCGCAGCCTCGACGCGCTGCACCTGGCCGCGCTCGAGCGTGTGGGCCCTTCGGGCATCGCCCTCGTCACAGCAGACCTCCGCCAGGCCCAGGCCGCCCGGACGTTGGGCTGGACCGTGCTCGGAGGCTGACCGCTGCCGCCGGTTGGCCCGGTCGAAGGAGACGTCCCCCCAATTCGACGAGGCGGCGATAGCCAGGCCGACGTGCAGCCCGACGCCCGAGCCACACAAGACTCCGCGTACAGGACGACCACGGCACCGTCCCACCACCTACCGACCCGTGGGCGGTGTCGAGACCGGCGCCGTCGCGGTGAAGGATGGCCGGGACCTGACCACGCCGCCGCGAGGTCGCGGTGGGCCGGCGCGACCAGCCAGCGAGCGAACCTCCCGCGGCGCCGTTGGCAGCCGTCAGCCGATGGCGGCGGACGGACATGCTGGCGACGACGTCCCACAGCAGCCGGATGACCTCGCCGACCGATGGCCGAGACATGGCGCACCGTGTCGTCGGCGGCCATCACCTGGGCCCGCGGCCCTCCCGGGGTCGATGCCGACGTCGTCGCCGGCCCCGCCGTCCTGACGCGCTTCCCGGTTGACTCGTTCACTCATCGGACTATACGTACTGTCTACGCCAAGCTCTGGGTCAGGGAGGCCGCGGTTGGGTAGGGCGGAGGCGCGCCACCAAGAGGCAGGAACCTGATCGCCTGGGCCATCGTGGACTGCCAGGCCGGGACGGAGCCCGTGTTGGTTCAGGTCGTGGGTCGCGTTGGTGCGTTTCCTCCGCCCTCCCGTCGAACCGTGCGTGCGGTTCTCCCGCACACGGCTCACCGACGTCTTTCACCGGCGGCATTCGGCGTCCGCCACGGCCGGTTTGGCCGTGGCGCGACGACGGCTCCGTTGAGGTTGAGCAGCCCCATGAAGTCGCGCGACTCGTGCACGACGACCGCCCAGCCGTAGCTGCGGGGTCGCTTGTGGCGCTTGGCCACGAACTGCACGAGCCGGTTGATCGCGTGGGCGTGCATGCAGTCGAACGGGCGGGCGGAGTTGCCGTAGCGCAAGTAGCTCACCCAGCCGCGCAGGAAGCGGTTGACGTCCTGCACGACCTGCTCGACGGGCACCGCGAGTCGCCGCCGTGCCGTGAGGTCACGGAGGCGGTCGCGGGCGTGCTGCATCGCCTTGCGTGAAGGCCAGCGGGCGAGGAACACGATGTGTCGCGACCGCGCCGTACGGCCGCGCACCAGACGGTGATGGAAGCCGAGGAAGTCGAAACCCTCGCCTCCCTCGGTCAGGTGCACGATCCGTGTCTTGGCCGCCTTCGGCTGCAGGCCGAGGTCGGCCAGGAAGGCGGTGAGCAGCGCCAGCGCGCGCTCGGCCTCCCGGCGGGTTCGGCACATGACGACCAGGTCGTCGGCGTAGCGGACCAGCTCACCGCGGCCGTCGGTCTGCCAGCACCGGTCGAGCCGGTGCAGGTAGACGTTGGCCAGCAGCGGCGAGATGACGCCACCTTGTGGTGTGCCGGTCACCTCGCGTCGGACCGCCCCGTCCTGCATGACGCCCGCGCGCAGCAGCGTGCGCAGCATCTTGAGGATTTGGCGGTCGCAGACGCGTTCCTCGATCGCGGTCATCAACTCGTCGTGACCGATCGCCTCATAGCACGAGGCGATGTCGGTCTCGACCACCCAGCGCTGGTTCCTCCAGGACTCATCGAGCAAGACCTGCAGCGCGTCGTGCGCCGCCCGCTTCGGGCGGAACCCGAAGCTGCACGGCAAAAAGTCGGCCTCGAAGATCGGCTCGATGACGATCCTCAACGCCGCCTGCACGACGCGGTCACGGACCGCCGGAACCGACAGCGGACGCCGCTCGGTCGAGCCGGGCTTGGGAATCCAAACCCGTCGCGCCGGCAGCGGTCGCCAGCGGTGCTCCTTGAGGTCCACGGCCAACTCGTCAAGCAGCCGGGCTGCCCCGTACTGCTCAACATCAGCGATGGTGGTCTGGTCGATGCCGGCGGCGCCGCGGTTGCGGCGCACCTGACCCCACGCCCGCTCCAACACGTCCCTGCGGTGGACCTTGTCGTGAAGCGCGTGGAACCGTCGCCGGGGGTCGGCCTTGGCCGCCCGGTACAGCGTTCGTTGCAGTTCTCGGACCCTGTCTTGCTCGGCGGGACTAGCCACGAGGGCACTCACCGGCCCTTCCCTGCACGCGACGCGCAGACGAAGCAGCGGCCCTTCCCTCACCGGCGGTTGTGTTGTCCGACCGGCTCAAGCGGTACTACGGCCGCCTCCGACGCCCT
>JALYHG010000190.1 GCA_030776725.1 Actinomycetota bacterium | reverse complement strand
GGCCGCGTACAGGGTCGTGCCCGCCGGGTCGAACGCCAACGCTTCGACGTCAGCGACGCCGAACTTGCCGACCACCGCAGCGACTGCGGTATCGCGCTGCACGGCGATCAGCTCGTCGGTGCCGTTGGACGCCGTGTAGCACACGTCCCCCGGTGCGGCGGCCGCCGACGGGGCGAGCAGCGGTGCGCCCGGGACCGCCAACAGCATCGCGAGCAGCCCAGCCAGGGCACGTCCCACCCACCGGGGCCGCGCCCCGCCCCGTGCCTGCTCGGCCACGTCGGCTCCTCGTGAGGCAGGCCGGAGCCCTCAGGCAGGGCCCGGACCGTCGGGGAAGGTATCGGCCAGCGAGGCCGGGGGTCTGTAGTCCAGACGGATCATGGCCACGATGCGGTGGATGTCCCCGGACAGATCAGGCCACTACCGCTCGGGCCACTACCGCCTGCGGCGACATGAGTGGCTCGTCACGCCACCGGCGGGTTCAGGCCAGCGCGCCCCGGGCGTCATCGCCGGCAGGCTGGTCAACGACCCGTGCGATGTCGCGGACCGCGGGGACGCCACTGGTCCTGGCCAGCACGCGGCCGTCGGCGTCGACCAGGAACAGGGTCGGGACCCGCAGGACGTGGTGGCGGCGGGCGAGGTCCAGATGGTGGGCGACGTCGACCGCCACCCAGGCGAACCCCGGGCGGGCGTCGCCCACCTCGGTCAGGACGCGCTTGACCGTGCGGCACGGCGCACAGGTCGGCGACGTCAACAGCAACCCGCGCACCGCGACGCTCTCGTCGTCCAGCCCGACCTCGTGCAGCTCCGCGCGCGAGAAGCCGGCCCCGGCGGGGCGGCGGACCTGGCCTTCGCGGCGCCGCCACCACGCTCCGACCAGTGCCACGGCACCGACGACGGCGACGACCACCGCCAGGCGCACCACCAGATCCTCCACCTGCGTCAGGCTCGCCGCGACCGCAGCCGCTGGCCGACGACGTACAGCTCGCACCCCACGCAGATCCCCGTCAGCGCCAGCAGCGCCGACAGCGCCAGGACCACGCCGGTCAGGACCCACCCGAGCGTCTGAGCCCCAACGGCGAACGCCGCCAGCGCTGCCAGCGTGAACACCAGGCCACTGGCCTGCGCGAAGCGGGGCGGGCCCTCCGGCTCGGTCTCCGGGGGCGGTCCCAGGTCGAGGCGACGCTTGACGATCCGGAACAGGTTGCCGTACGGCGACCACCGCAGCCCCGCGATCGCGCCGACGGCGAACACCACGGTCTGCCAGGCGACCAGCGCCATCCCGACCGGCCCCCGGATGATCAAGGCCAACGCCAGCACCGTCATCGTGATCGCCGCCGAGCAGCGGGGACCGCGGACGTCGATCTCCTGCTGCTGACGGCGGGGAACAGTCTCACTCATGTCAAGCTCCACGTGAGGGTTACATCCTGCTCGGTCAGGAGAGGGGCCAGAGCCGCTTCCGGCACGGTCTCGATGCCGTCCACGAGATCGGCTGCGCCCAGCCCCCGCGCGGCGAGATCCTCTTCCACCGCCAGGACGCGGACACCGCTGGCCAGCAACGCCCGCAGGTCGTACTCCGCGGTCGCGGCCGGGACGTCCAGGCCCCCGATCGTGGCCGGCCGGACGTGAGCCCCGGCCAGCCCCAGCTCCACCCCGGCGGCCTTCAGCACGAGCGTGAGCTCGACGTCCTCGGCCAGCGCGTAGGCGTTGAGGTCGATCACCGGGTCGGCTGCACGGGGGGCGCCGGGATCGGCGTTGCGCAGCACCGACAGCACACGGGTCACCATCGCCCCACCCGCCTCATCGACCGACCCCGAGGACCACGTCACCGTCACGGACGAACCGCCACAGGTCACCACCGTCGCCGGGCAGCACCCCCGGAACCTGGTTCTGCGCCGCCCCGTCGGCGAGATCACCCTGGTCAGCGACCCAGCTCAGCAGCCCCCCATGGAGACCCTGTCGGAGCAGTGCCGCCACGTGCGCCGCCGAGGTCGAGCCGGCGGCGCTGGTGCGCACCCCGTCCCCGTAGGCGTACACCGCCACGCGGTGACCACGGCCGATGGCCTGCTCGGCGAGTTGCAGAGCCGCGACCGTGGCACCGTCGTCGGGACCGGTGCCCAGCACGAGCGTCAGCGTGCGGCCGGTCGGCCGCGTCACGATCGCCCTCCCCGCGTCACAGCCACGCCCTCCGATCCGACCAGTCGACGAGGAGGTCGACCGTGTCGCCGAGCGAGATCGGCTTCACGCCCTCGACCAGGCGGTGCACGGCGCGGCGGGACAGCGCCTCCTGCTCGGCCACGATCCGGACCCCGGCCGCGTGCGCCGCCGCCAGCGCGTCACTCCACGTGTGTCCGGCCCGGGCCAGCGTGACCGCGTCCTCGACCAGCACCAGCACGACGTCGTCACCGCCGCCGCTCAGCTGGCGCGCCAGGCGGACCGGATGGGCCACGTCAGCGGCCTGCAGGGGGTCCCGGGCGGTCAGCAGGACGACGTTCACCGGCGGACCTCCGGGGCGCGCCGCACGAGCAGCCGCACGGCCTTGTTGCCCTTGAGGTCGCGGACGCGGGCCACGTCGATCACCTGGTGGCCGGCGCGGTCGGCCCACCGCGCGAACGCCGCCGGAGCCCCCTGCATGTCGGTGAGGACCTCGAGGCATTCGCCGGCCTGCACCTCCATGATCCGCCGCATCGTGGCGACCACCCCGGCCTGGTAGGTCTTCCCACGCGCATCCACCGTCGCCACCGGCACGGGGGCAGCGACGCCGGTGACGTCGGGCACGGCCCGCACGATGCCCTCGCTGGAGGTGACCGTCGCGACAGCACCGGCTGCGGCCAGCGCCCCGTCGAGCAGGCCCCGCGCGAGCGCGTCGCCGACCGCGCCGTCGGCCTCACCGACCAGGCGCAGCCCGACCTCCAGGCCCTCGACCTGGACGGCGTCGGCGTCGCGGGCGACCATGCGCACCTCCGGGAAGGCACCACGCAGCGCCTCGACGGCAACGACGGCAGCAGCCTGGAAGTCGCGCTGACCGGCCTTCCCCGCCACTGCCGAGACGAGTCGCCGACCGTGCTCCCGGGCCAGGCGCTCGGCACGATCCTCGCCGTCCGGCAGGTCGCGGACCACCTCGGTGAGGACGCCCACCGCGAGCTGGCTCCCGGGCGGGATGGCGTCGGGGCTCCCGTCGTCGGCCTGCTCGCGCGCGACGTAGACCTTGGCGGGACGGCCGCCGCCGGGCTGCTTGCGCCGGCCGGTGACGACCAGCCCGGCCTCTGCGAGCGTGTCGAGGTGGGTACGGGCCACGTTGGGGTGCAACCCGAACATCTCGGCTGCCTCACGGGCGCTCACCGGCTGGCCCTCCGTCCGCAGCCGCCGGTAGATCCCGGCGCGGGTCGGGACCGCCAACGCTTGTGCCACCGAGATCCCCTCCTCCTCGGTGGCCGCGTCGACCGCGGTCTGGGACGCCACCGTCGCCCTCCTGACACAACGGTTCACACTGAATGCAACCCACCGAGCACCAACGCGCCCAGCCCCGCAGTGACAACAGTGGGAACCTACCGGGGCGGCGACGTTGAGACACGACCGTCCGGCGCCCGATGCGGTTGCGCCCGCCGCACCGGTAGCCTGCGGCGGGTACGAAGGAGACCAGCGTGCACCTGCTGGTGCTCACGCAACGCGCCGGCGGCGGGAAGTCGCTCCTGCCTTCGCTGGAGTACCTCGACCACACCCTCCAGGACGCGGCGCTGGATCCCTCGGCGCTGACCGGCGTCGGCGAGTGCGACGTGATCGTCATCGACGGCACCGCCGACCTGCGGGAGGCTGCCGCAACCTGCCGGTCGGCGGCCGTGAACATCTTCGACACGCCGGTGCTGGTCGTGATCTCCGAAGGGGGGTTGGCGGCTCTGAAGTCCACCTGGGGGTTCCACGACTGGGTCCTGCCGCACGCATCTCCGGGCGAGGTCGAGACGCGGCTGCGGCTCGTCGCCGACCGTGCGGAGGCGGCCCGCGCCGACCGCAGGGCCGAGGTCGGTGACCTGGTGGTCGACGAGGACAGCTACCAGGTCCGCCTCCGCGGCGAACCGCTCGACCTGACGTACAAGGAGTTCGAGCTGCTGAAGACGCTGGCGGGGAGCCCCGGCCGGGTGTTCACCCGCGAGATGCTCCTACAGGACGTGTGGGGGTACGACTACTTCGGCGGGACGCGCACGGTCGACGTGCACATCCGGCGGGTGCGCGCCAAGCTCGGCCCCGAACACGAGTCGATGGTCGTGACCGTGCGCGGCGTCGGGTACAAGATGGTCCCGCCCGGCGAGCGGGCGTGATCAGCCGCTGCCGTCGCTGACGTCGATCACGACCAACGATCCTCGCTCCACCGCGGTCCCGGCCTGTGGTCGCTGCTGGACCACCGTCCCGGCGGCCGCCCGACGGGAGGCGGGGCGGAGCCGCACCTGGAAGCCGTGTCGCTGCAGCACCTCGACGGCCGCGTCCTGCGACGTGCCAACGACCTTGGGCACGGTCGCGTGCGCGACAGGGCCCGGATCGGGGAAGCCACGCACCGGCAGATCCCGCACGGCCAGCGCCATGTAGTCGGCCCACATGTGCGCCGGGATGCTGCCCCCCGTGACACGGCGCCACGTTCTCCCGCCCGCCTCCACGCTCAGCATCCGACCACATCCCACCCTCCGTCCCGGCGGGCAGGTCGGCAGTTCGTAGCCCACCCACGCCGCGGTCGCGTACTGCGGGACGAACCCCACGAACCACGCGTCGCGCCAGTCGCTGGTCGTGCCGGTCTTGCCTGCCACCGGGCGGCCCAGGGTGCGTCCCACCACCGGTGCGGTCCCGGCCGAGCTCGGTGGGCCCTGCAGGATGTCGGTCAGACGGTGGGCGACGCTCGGGTCGATGGCCTGCTCGCAGTCGGGCTGGTGCTCGTAGAGCACCGCGCCGTCCCGGTCCTCGACCCGGGCGACCACGTACGGGCGGCAGCGGACGCCGTCGTTCGCGATCGTGGCGTAGGCGGCTGCCATCTCCAGCGGGTAGACGTTGGCCGTGCCCAGCGCGATCGAGCAGGAGTTCTCGCCGAACTCGTCGAGGTTCGGTGAGTGTTCGATCCCCAGACGCCGTGCAACGTCGCGCACCTGGGAGACGCCGACCGCCCTGGCGAGCTTGACGAAGTAGACGTTCACCGACGCCTGGGTCGCCGAGTACATGTCACGCGGGCCACGGTCGGCGCGGGAGTAGTTGTGCGGCGCGTACGGCTCGCGCTCGGTCCCGCAGCCGGGGACCGGCTCGCCCGACTCGGTGGTCGTCTCCCACCCGGGCGGGACACCTTGGGACAGCGCCGCCGCCGCAACGAACGGCTTGAACGCCGATCCCGGTTGGCGGCCCAGCCGACCGCCGCCGCCGGGGACCAGCGGGTAGACCTTGCTGACCTCGCACTCCCGCTGCTCGGGTGGGCAGTCACCGAACCGTTTCGGGCCCACCGCCATCGCGCGGATCGCCCCGTCGGCCGCTTCGAGCGTGACCAACCCGCCCAGGGGGTCGGAGACGGGGTCGGTCAGCCACGCGCCGAGCGTGTTGTCGGCGTGACGGTCCAAGACCGGGTCGAGGGTGGTCACCAGCGTCACGCCGCCCTCCAGCACCCGCCGGAGTCGTTCGTCGGGGTCCGCTCCCAGCGCCGTCTGCAGCTCGGGCTGCAGGTCGATGGCCGGGTGGTAGGCGACGCGCTTGACCCACTCGACGAAGAAGGGTTCGACCGGGTCGGGTTCCTCGCGGATGGTCAGCCCCAGGTCGCGGGTGCGGGCGTCGCGGCCCTGTTCGGCCGTGATGAACCCGTTGGCGACCATCTGTGACAGCACGATGTCGCGCCGGATGCGCGCCGCATCGGGGTTGCGCAGCGGGTTGTACCGCTCCGGCCCGCGGATCAGGCCGGCCAGCAAGGCCGACTCGGCCAGGCCGAGGTCGGAGATGTGCCTGGAGAAGTAGAACTCGGAGGCGGTGCCGATGCCGTACACACCGTTGCCGAAGTACGCCGTGTTGAGGTACCGCTCGAGGATCTCGTCCTTGGTCAGCTGCCGTTCGAGGTCCACCGCCCACACCGCCTCGGTGATCTTGCGTTCGAGCGTCTGCTCGCGGCTGAGCAGGATCGCGCGGACGTACTGCTGGGTGATCGTGGAGGCCCCCTCCTCGATCTCCCCGGCGCGGTAGTTGGTGATCGCCGCTCGGACGATGGCGCGGTGATCGACACCGCGGTGCTCGTAGAAGCTGGCGTCCTCGGTGGCGATCACGGCCTGGCGGGTGATCGCGGGGATGTCGGACAGCGCGACCTGGACCCGGTGGACCGGTCCGTGCAGCTCGGCGAGGAAGGTGCCGTCGGTCGCGACCATGTACGACGTGAGTGCCAGCGGTGGGTGGTCTGCAGGCGGGGGCAGCGGCGGGACGTCGAGGATCGTCTCGTCGACCAGCGCCACGGCGCGGTCGGCGACGAGGGGGACCGGGACCAGGATGGACGACACGAGCAGCGCACTCGCCGCGAGGACCGCGGCCAACTGCAGGATCCGGACCGCGATCCGTGCTGCACGTGCCACGATGACCCTCACACTGCGTTCACTCAGCGTGGGGTCATCTGGACGCAGCGTTCAGTACGTCGGCCCGCCCGTTCGGGCAGTCAGGTCGGCGACGAACGCCACATCGGTCCAGCGCCGCGTGAAGCCCTCGTCGCGGTAGAGGCCAACGCCGGCCTCGTTGGCCCGGTCCACCCACAGGATCGCCTCGCCGCAGCCGCGGTCCGCCAGGTGTGCCAGGCCGACCCGCAGCAGTGCCCGGCCCAACCCCGAACCCTGCACGTCGGGATGGACGGCGAGGTTGTAGACCTCGCCCGTGCCGTCCGGTCGCACCTTGGTCCAGTGCAGGCCGACCAGCCGCCCCGAGGCATCCTCGGCGACGAGCAGGTCGGCCGGGTCGAACCACGCGTACCCGGCCCGTTCGTCGAGGCGTTGACGGTCCCACCCGGCCTCGGCCGTCCCGGCGTAGGCCGCAGCGAGCACGTCCACGAGTCCGTCGTCGTCCTGGCCGGGGCGGAAGGCGCGCACCTCGACACCGTCGGGCAGCTCCACGGGTCCGACACGATCGAGCCGCCGACCGAGCACGGCCAGGCGTCGGTCCACCGAGAGCCCAGCGGTCTCGGCGCAGCGGCGGTCACCAGCGCGGGCGTGGCGGATCCAGACCCGTAGCCGTGCCGCCCCGTGACGGGCGGTGACACCGAGCAGCGCCTGCAGCAGCGCGACCGTCGCGTCGTCGCACGTGGGGCGGTCACGGTCCACGGCGAGGTCGCCGCCAGCGACCCCGCCGTCGCCGCCGGGAGCGTCATCGGGGGCGGGCACGACCACGCCGGCGTACCCGACGGGCGTGCTGTCCGCGCGCGCCAGCATCGGGATCCAGCGCCGCGGTTGGTCGCCCGCGTTCGCCAGCGCCTGCAGGCGGGCACGCTCGGACTCGTCGACCAGCGGAGCGTCGACGCGCGACTCGAGCGTTCCGACGAGGCGCAACGCCGTCGGGCTGGCGGCGGCGTCGACCAGGTCGACGGTCACGTCGCCCCGCGCGGCCAACCGCTCATCCGCGTCCCCGCGCACCCGCCCTCCTCGACGCGCTCCCGGTCGACCTCGTCGCGCGTGCAGCCCAGCCGTCGCCAGGCTAACGGTGCCTGGACGGCCGTCTTTCGGCGCCTCGGCGCACGTCGGATCGGGGAAGGTCAGGGGCGGGCGAGTGGTTGGCAGGGGTGGTCGCCGCCGGTAGCATCGCCGCGCTGCGGTGGCGCCGCCGAGCGGGCCGCTAGCTCAACTGGCAGAGCAACGGACTTTTAATCCGCTGGTTGCAGGTTCGAGTCCTGCGCGGCCCACCGCGTACGTGATGCACCGGGAGCTGTGGAGCAGTTAGGAGTGCTCGTCACCCTGTCAAGGTGAAGGTCGCGGGTTCGAATCCCGTCAGCTCCGCTCAGAACGGCCGTCATCGGCGGTTCTGGGACCCGGGTCGGGTAGCTCAGTAGGTAGAGCACGCGACTGAAAATCGCGGTGTCGGCAGTTCGATTCTGCCCCCGACCACTCGCTCCGTGGCACTCGGATCCGTGGCCCCCGACGGGCCCTCGCACACATCCGCACCGCCGTCGCCGCTGCCTCCGGGGCAGTGAGATCACACGCCGTAGAGGTCGAGTCCGATCTCCTCGAGATGAGAGAAGTCGTCGCGGTTGCGCGTGAAGAGCGGAAGTCCGTTCGCGAGCGCGACCGCCGCGATGAGAAGGTCGATCGCCCGCGCGCCGCGTGGCTTACGGTCGCTCGAGCGTGTCGCGGCGTCCACACGCCCGTACGCGCGGGCTGCCTCCCTATCGAAGGGCAGAGGATCGAGCAGCGCCTCCACGCGTTGGAGCCGATCCTGCCGCCGTGCACGTTCGGCAGCATCGTCGGTGGCGTGGCAGCCTGCAGCCAGCTCGGCCAGCGTCAACGCGGAGATGGCAGGTTCGAGCGGGAGCGTGTCCGGCTCGACGCGGCCGAAGTCGATCACGACCGAGGTGTCGAGCAGGCCACGGGCGACCGCGGGTCCGCTGATGCGCCGGGAACGGCGACGCCCCCGGCGAACCGGGGGCGTGTGAGCCGTACGCGGGGATCAGGCCGGCTGGACGTTGCTGGCCTGCGGGCCCTTCTGCCCCTGGGTCACCTCGTAGGTGACCTTCTGGCCCTCGTTCAGGCTCTTGTAGCCTGGCACCTGGATGGCGGAGAAGTGCACGAACAGATCCTCCCCGCCCTCATCAGGCTGGATGAACCCGTAACCCTTGTCCGCGTTGAACCACTTGACAGTTCCCTGAGGCATGCATCTTGCCCTTCGTGTTCTCGCGCCGTTCCGATGCCCGCACAGGCCGTCGACGTGCGCTCTGGCTGGTGTTGCGCGAGGGACGGTAACACGCAGGCGCGCTCCGCGCCGGATACGTCTCCCCGCCTGACGGCGGGCCGGCCGTGCGGCCCTCCGCGCCCGACCGGACCATGGCGCGAGGGTGCGCGCCCGCCGTGCGACGCACCCCCCGGTTACCCTGCGGCGTCGACGACGCGGGAGCCGGGGAACGTGGACGACGCTGTGGTGGGCCGGGTGATCGGGACCGAGGACGCCACCCCGCTTGAGTTCTGGGTGGCGATCGCCGATGGCCGGTTCTTGCAGCTCGACGACGTGGTGGCGTTGGCGCGGACGCCGCCGGGCCGCGATCCGGTCCGCATCTACGGCATCGTGACCCAGGTCCGCGCCCGGCACGAGGGGGCCCGCTTCGACAGCGATGTCTTCCTGATCGAGGACGGGGTGTTGCCGGCCGAGGTCTGCGAGGCCGCGCAGATCCTGGCGACCCGCTTCGAACCGGAGATGTTCGTCCCGCCGCTGCCCGGTCAGCCGGTGCGCCGTGCGGAGGGTGTCGAACGCCACGAGGCGCTGTTCTTCGACGGGATGGTCCGCCGGCTCCCGGCCGGCCTGTCCCGCGACGACGAGCCGGTGTACGTCAACTTCGAGTTCCTCGACGGCACCCGCGGCGCGCACGTCAACATCAGTGGCGTGTCGGGGGTGGCCACCAAGACCAGCTACGCCACCTTCCTGCTGCACAGCCTGTTCACGTCGGGTGTGCTCGGCGGGGCGGTGAACACCAAGGCGCTGGTGTTCAACGTCAAGGGTGAGGACCTGCTGTTCCTCGATCGGCCGAACCTCAAGCTCGACGAGGGACAGCGCGACCGGTACCGCCGCCTGGGTCTGGAAGCCACACCGTTCGGCTCGGTGGAGCTATGGGCGCCGCCACGGCGCGGGGCGACGACCGCAGCGGCCGACACCGGTTCCCGCAGCGAAGGCGTGCGGGCGTTCTTCTGGACGATCGAGGAGTTCTGCGCCGACGGGCTGCTGGAGTTCCTCTTCGCTGACGCCCAAGACGATCGCCAGCACTACACCATGGTGGTGCACAACGTGATGGCGCGTCTGAAGGAGGCCGCTCCGACCGGCGACGGCGGCGTCACCATCGACGGGGTGACGGTCCGCACGTTCCGGGCGCTGGTGGACGTGATCCGCGACCGGGTCGAGGACGACGACCCGGTCGTCCGTGAGCGCTGGGCGGGACGCGCCATCGGGCAGGGCACGGTGCACGCGTTCGTCCGTCGCCTGTACGGGACGCAGCGTCACGTCGAGCACCTGATCCGCGGTGACGTCGCTCACCCCGACCGCCACCGCATCACACGCCACGCGCAGGTGACGGTGGTGGACATCCACAACCTCAACGACCGGGCGAAGCGCTTCGTGGTCGGCGTGACGCTGCGGCGCGCGTTCGATGACAAGGAACGGTCAGGTCAGGCCGATCCGCTGCTGTTCGTCGTCCTCGATGAGCTGAACAAGTACGCCCCGCGGGACGGTTCCAGCCCGATCAAGGAGCTGCTGCTGGACGTCGCCGAGCGGGGCCGGTCCCTGGGGATCATCCTGATCGGGGCGCAACAGACCGCCAGCGAGGTCGAGCGGCGGGTGATCGCCAACTCCGCGGTCCGGGTGGTGGGCCGCCTCGACAGCGCCGAGGCATCTCGCGAGGAGTACGGGTTCCTCCCCACCGCGCACCGTCAGCGCGCCACCATCGTCAAGCCCGGGACCATGATCCTGGCCCAGCCGGAGCTGCCGGTCCCGCTTGTGCTGGAGTTCCCGTTCCCAGCGTGGGCGACCCGCGCGGTCGAAGCCGCCGACGCAGAACCTGGCGCCCACCCGGCCGACCCCTTCGAGGGGCTCACCGCCGACATCGACACCGGCCTGCCGT
>JALYHG010000189.1 GCA_030776725.1 Actinomycetota bacterium | reverse complement strand
GGCGACCTGCTCGGCGACCGCGGCGGTCACCGCCGGGTGCGCGTGGCCGAGGCTGGTCACGGCCAGACCGGACAGGAAGTCCAGGTACGCCCGGCCCTCGGCGTCGAACAGGGCGCTGCCGCGTCCGCGGACGAACGCCAGCGGCGGCGTGCGGTAGGTGGGCAGCAGGTGCGCGTTGAATCGGTCCTGCAGCTGCGAGAGGTGAGCGGCGGCGTCCATCACAGCTCCCTGGAGATC
This sequence comes from Actinomycetota bacterium, assembly GCA_030776725.1. Taxonomy (NCBI): domain Bacteria; kingdom Bacillati; phylum Actinomycetota; species Actinomycetota bacterium. The sequence continues at coordinate 8,206 of JALYHG010000189.1, read as the reverse complement.
ATCGTGCCCACACCCTCGTCCGTGAAGACCTCGAGCAGGACCGCGTGCAGCACGCGGCCGTCGAGGACGTGGGCCTGGGGGACGCCTGCGTGCAGCGCCTGCACGATCGACGCGACCTTGGGTCGCATCCCGGCGTGGAGCTCGCCGCGGGCGAGCATCGCCTCCAGCCGGTCGACCGGGACCTCAGACAGCAGTGACCCTGCGTCGCCGAAGTCGTCGTACAGACCGGGGACGTCGGTGAGGTACACCAGTTTCGTGGCGGCCAGCGCCGCGGCGATCGCCCCGCAGGCGGTGTCGGCGTTGACGTTGCGGTCGACCCCGTCGACGCCCCGGCCGACGGTCGCGACGACCGGGACGAACCCGTCGTCCAGCAGCCGCAGCAGCACCGCGGGGTCGACCGCGTCGACCTCCCCCACCAGGCCGAGGTCCTCGCCGGCGGGGCCGGCGGCGGGGCGTACCGTCAGCAGGTTCGCATCGGTGCCGGCCACGCCGACCGCCGAGGCGCCGGCCGTCTGGATCAGACGGACCAGCTCGGGGTTGACCCGCCCGAGCAGCACCATGCGGACCACGTCCATGGTCGCCTCGTCGGTGACCCGCAGTCCCGCGACGAAGCGAGGTTCGAGCCCCAGGCGCCCAGAGACCTCGCTGATCTGCGGACCGCCGCCGTGTACCACGACGGGGCGGAGCCCCACGAAGTGCAGCAGCGCCACGTCCGCGGCGAACGAGCGCTTCAGCTCCTCGTCGACCATGGCGTTGCCGCCGTACTTGATCACGACGGTGGCGCCGTGGAAGCGGGTGATCCACGGCAACGCCTCGCGCAGCACCACGGCCTTGGCCTGGGCGGCGGTCGCGCGCTCATCGGTGGGAGCGATGGGAGCCATCAGGTCGTGTACTCGGCGTTGAAGCGGACGTAGGCGGGGGTGAGGTCGGCGGTGAGGAACGTCGCCTCGGCCCCGCCGAGCCCCAGATCGACGGTGACCTCCACATCGCGCTTGGACAAGGCCGCCGCAGCCTGCCCACGGTCGAACGAGGTCGCGACCCCGAAGCGGCACACGGTCACCCCTGCGAACCGGACCGTCACCCGCTCCGGGTCGAAGTCCACGTCCGTGGCGCCCATCGCGGCCAGCACCCGCCCCCAGTTGGGATCCGCCCCCGCCAGCGCAGCCCGGAACAACGTCGACGCGGCCACCGCCCGGGCCAGAGCGACCGCGTCGTCCTCGCTGCGGGCCCCCACCACGTGCAGCTCGGCGACCTTGGTGGTGCCTTCACCGTCGGCGACGACCGCCCGGGCCAGGTCCGCGCAGACCGCCTCCAGGGCAGCGCGGAACGTGGCCAGGGTCGGGGGTTGCGTGGCGTTGCCGTTGGCCAGCACCGCGACGGTGTCGTTGGTCGACCCACACGCGTCGATGCTGATGCGGTTGAACGTGCGTGCCACGACCTGGCGGACGATCGGGCGGAGCACCGCCGGGGTGAGCGGGGCGTCGGTCGTGATCAAGCCGATCACCGTGGCCATGGTCGGCTCGATCATCCCCGCGCCTTTGGCCATGCCGCCCACCGTGCACGCCCCGGTCGCGTCCTCGACGCGGTAGGCGACCTCCTTGGTGGTCGTGTCGGTGGTGAGGATGGCCCGAGCGGCCCGCCCCCCACCGTCGTCGCTGAGGTCCGCGACGACCCGGGGGATCGCCGCCAGCAGTCGCGCCAGGTCCAGCGGCACCCCGATCACCCCGGTGGAGCAGATCAGGACGTCGGTGGGGTCGATCCCCAGGTGGGTGGCGACCGCCTCGGTGGTCGCCTCGGCGGCAGCGAGGCCGTCGGGACCGGTGCAGGCGTTGGCGTTCCCGCTGTTGACCACCAAGGCGCGGGCGTGCCCGTCGGCGGCGTTCCGGGCCGTGATCACGCACGGGGCCGCCCGCACCCGGTTCGTCGTCAACGCCACGGCGGCGGTCGCGGGCACGTCGGAGACCACCAGCGCCACGTCCGGGCGCCCCGACCGTTTCAGCCCGGCGAACACCCCCCCGGCACGGAAACCCGAGGGGGCCGTGACCCCACCCTCGGTCGTGGTGAGCGCGGCACGGTCGCGGGGACCGAAGCCGCTCACGGGTACAGCCCCACGGCGGTGAGTCCGAGCGTCTCGTCCAGTCCCAGCATGAGGTTGGCGTTGTGCAAGGCCTGCCCGGCGGCACCCTTCCCCAGGTTGTCGACCGCGGCGACGACCAGGACACGGCGGGTCCGCGCGTCGAACGTCGCCGACACCTGGCAACCGTTGGAACCGGCCACCGCCTTGGTGTGGGGGAACGTCCCCGGATCCAGGACCCGGACGAACGGCTCGTCGCGGTACCGATCAGCCAGCGCCCCGTGGACGTCGTCGGCACCCACGCGATCGCGGACGGTGGCGTAACAGGTGGCGAGCTCGCCTCGGGCCATGGGTACCAGGTGCGGGGTGAACGACACCGGCCCGCTGGGCACACCGGCGAGCCGGCCGAACCAGTGCTCGATCTCGACGGTGTGGCGGTGGTGCGGGGCGCCGTAGGCGGTGAAGTCGCCGTGCAGGTGCGTGAAGTGCAGGTCGTCTCGCAGCCCGCGGCCCGCCCCCGACGTGCCCGACTTGGCGTCGACCACGATGGTTCCGGGCTCGACGAGCTCGCCCAACGGCAGCAGCCCCAGCAGCGCCGCGGTCGGGTAGCACCCCGGGTTGGCCACCAGCTCCGCTGTGGAGATCGCGTCGCGGGCCCACTCGGTCAGTCCGTACACCGCGGGGGTGAGGTCGGGGTGCGGATGGGGCTCGCCGTACCAGTCGTGGAAGTCGTCCGAGGAGAGGCGGAACGCGCCGGACAGGTCGATCAGCCGCGTGGCGGCGGTGTGCAGCTTGCCTGCGAGCTCGATCGACACGCCGTGGGGGGTGGCCAGGATCACCAGGTCGAGGGCCGCGAGCTGGTCGAGGTCCACCGCGTCGAAGACGGCGTCGGTGTCGAGGTTGGGGAACAGGTCACGGATCGGGGTGCCGGCCTGACGGTGGGCGGCGACGGCCACGACCTCGATGGCGGGGTGTGCGTCGAGCAGACGCAGCAGCTCGGCGCCGCCGTAGCCGGAGGCGCCGACGATGCCGACCCGGTGTGCCACCTGCAGGACCCCTCGCCCAAGCGCGATGCACCATGATGCATGAACATGCACCAGGGCGCAACCCGCGGGTCCCCCGGCCTGGTCGGCAGTCGGTGGGCACCTGCCTGCGACGTGAGAGCGGTAGCTTCTTGCGATGGTCCCTGCCAACGTGGTCGTCGGCTCGCCCGGTCGCTGTCGCGTCGGACGCAGCAGCTCCCCGCACGGCCCCTCTCGCGACCACGCCCGTCCGGCCGGCTGATGGGTTTCGAAGAGGCGTACCGGGGGCTCGAGAGCTACGACCTCCTCCTCATCGTCGCGGGGATCGCGGTGCTGGCTGCCGCCGTCCTGCCGCGGGTGCTGCACGACAAGCCGTTCACCCTGCCGATGACGCTGGTCGGGATCGGCCTCGTCGCGTTCTGGCTCCCTCTCGGACTGGACACCCCCGACCCGATCGGGGCGGGCAACGTGACAGAACGCCTCACGGAGCTGGGGGTGATCGTCTCGCTGATGACCGCGGGGCTGACCATCGATCGAGCGCCGGGGCTCCGCGAGTGGTCCTCGACCTGGCGGCTGCTGGGCGTCACCATGCCGCTCACGATCGTGGTGGCCGCCCTGCTCGGGTGGGCCGTCGCCGGGCTGGTCCCCGCGACAGCGATGCTGTTCGGAGCGGCGATCTCACCGACCGATCCCGTGATGGGCAAGGACGTGGAGGTCGGCGCCCCGGGCGAGGGAGCCGAGGACGCGGAGACCGAGGAGCACGACCTCACCGGACCCGGGGAGGAGGACGAGGTCCGGTTCGCGCTGACGTCCGAGGCGGGGCTGAACGACGGGCTGGCGTTCCCCTACACCAACATGGCCATCGCCATGGCGATCGCCGGTGCAGCACCCGGCAACTGGATCGGGACGTGGCTGGTGGTCGACGTCGCCTTCAAGCTCACCGTCTCGGTGCTCTTGGGCATCGGCCTGGGCAGGATCCTGGCCCGCACGCTCCTCAGCCTGCCGGCGCAGACGGACGTCGCGAAGACGGTCACCGGGCTCGGCGCGCTCGCTGCAACGCTGGTCGTGTACGGGTTGACCGAGTACGTCGGCGGCTACGGGTTCATCGCGACGTTCATCGCGGCGGCGACGATCCGCTCGACCGACCGCTGGAACGAGTTGCACGAGCACCTCCAGACGTTCGCCGAGCAGGCGGAGCGCCTGTTCATGGCCGCGATCCTCGTGCTGTTCGGCGGCGCGATCGCGCGCGGCCTGTTCGTCCCCCTCGACGGGAGGCTGATCGTCGTTGCCGTCCTGATCGTGCTGGTCGTGCGTCCGCTCGCCGGCGGCGTCGGGCTGATCGGTTTCGACCGCGCCCCCTGGCGTGACCGCGCTGCGATCAGCTTCTTCGGGATCCGCGGGATCGCGACGTTCTACTACCTGTCGCACGGGCTGGAGGAGGCGGAGTTCGCGCAGAAGGAGGAGATCTGGGCCGTCGCGGGACTGGCGGTCCTGCTGTCGATCGTCATCCACGGACTCAGTGCCGCTCCCACCCTCGAGGCCCTCGACCGTCGCCGCGAGGCCACGTAGAGCCATCACGACGCCCGAGCGTCGCCAGCGGATCGGCCTTACCATCCGCCCCCGCGACGTCCTGGATCGCTCATCCACGGCAGATCAGGCTGCCACGCCGCACCGACGCTCGGAGCCACGGCACGCGATGATGGTGGTGGTCCTGTTCGCGGTCGCTTCGTTCGTGAGCGCCGGGCTGCTGTTCGTGGTGCAGCCGATGGTCGCGAAGCTCGTTCTGCCGACGTTCGGCGGATCACCGGCGGTGTGGAACACCGCGATGCTGTTCTTCCAGACCATGCTGCTCGCCGGCTACAGCTACGCCCACTTCTCGACCCGGTGGCTGGGGCTCCGCCGCCAGACGGCGGTGCACGTCGCCGCACTCGTGGCTCCGCTGCTCGTCCTTCCGGTCGCGCTCCCGGTGGAGGCGTTCCCGCCGGACGGGGTCATGCCCGCCCTGTGGCTGGTCTACGTCCTGGCCGTCATGGTGGGAGCACCGTTCCTGCTGGTCAGCACGTCCGCTCCGTTGCTGCAGCTGTGGTACTCCGCGACCGACCATCCCCGAGCCGACGACCCCTATTTCTTGTACGCCGCCGGGAACGCCGGGAGCCTCCTGGCCCTCCTCGCCTACCCGTTCCTGATCGAGCCGACGCTGAGCCTGCCGACCCAGACCCGCTTGTGGTCGGCTGGGTACGCGATCTTCGTGGTGCTCGCGCTGGCGTGTGTGGCGACCGTGCACCGGCGTCTGGCGGGGGCATCCGAGCCGGGAGCGCAGTCGGGGGGCGACGTGCCCAGCGGCGTGGCATCTGTCGGTTGGCGCCGTCAGCTGACCTGGGTGGTGCTGGCGTTCCTCCCGTCGAGCCTCATGCTCGGTGTCACCCACTTCGTGTCCACGGACATCGCAGCGTTCCCTCTGCTGTGGGTGGTCCCCCTGTCCGTGTACTTGTTGAGCTTCATCGTCGCGTTCGCTCAGCGTCGCCCGCGCGTCGCACTCGCGGCTGGTCGCCTGCTACCGGCGGCAGCGGTGGCCATCGCTGTGACCATGGTCCCTGGGCTCGAGTTCCCAGCCGGCTTCGAGATCACCCTCCACCTGGTGTTCTTCACGACCGTGGCGCTGGTCGCGCACGGGCGATTAGCGGACGACCGCCCACCGCCGGCGGGGCTCACCCACTTCTACCTGCTGGTGTCCATCGGCGGGGCGCTCGGCGGGCTGTTCAACGGGTTGCTCGCCCCGGTCGCGTTCGACCACGTGATCGAGTACCCGCTGGTGACCGCGGCAGCGGTCGTGGTCCTGGTCGGCCTGCAGGCCCGTGGGCCGCGATCCGCCCCCGTGGCACTCGGGCGGCGCGCACTGGAGGCCTCCGCGGTGTTCGGCGCGCCGTGGTTGCTCCAGCAGGGGGTAGTGCGCGGCGGGTACGTGGCAGCGGCGGTGGTCGTCGGGTTGCTGCTGGGCGCCCGTCGCGCGGTGTGGCTGGTCGCCGAGCGGCGGCCGGCCGCGTTCGCGGTGGGCGTCTCGGTCGTGCTCGCCACCGCGATGCCGGTGAGCACCGATGCGCTGCGCACGGAGCGGACCTTCTTCGGCGTCGCACGCGTCGAGGTGGAAGGCGACCAGCACGTGCTCGTCCACGGCACGACCGTCCACGGGTCCCAGGACCGCCGCCCCGGGCATGTCACGGTCCCGCAGAGCTACTACCACCCCACCAGCCCCGTTGGTGAGGTGTTCGCGGTCTACGGTCAGCGGCCGGTCGCCGACAACGTCGCGATCCTGGGTCTGGGGACCGGGGCGCTGGCCGGGTACGGACGGGCCGGGCAGACGTTCACCTTCTACGAGATCGATCAGGCCATCGTCGACATCGCCACCGACCCGACGCTGTTCAGCTACCTGAGCGACACGCCCGCCGACGTCGAGATCGTCCTCGGCGACGGGCGTTCGGCGCTGGCCGACGCCCCCGATCATCACTACGGCATCATCGTGGTGGACGTGTTCAGCTCGGATGCCATCCCGGTGCACCTCGTGACGGCCGAGGCGGTGCAGATGTACCGCTCGAAGCTGGCGCCGGGCGGCGTGCTGGCTTTCCACACCAGCAACCGTCACATCGACATCGAGCGCGTCGTGGCTGGGGTCGCCGCACATCTGGGCCTCACGGGCGTGGTCCGCAGCGACGCGGGAGACCCCGTCCGGGGCAGGCTGAACTGGGTGGTCCTCGCCGAATCCCCCCAGGTCCTGCAACCTCTCGCGGAGAGGTCGCCACGCCCCGGGCGCGACGGTGGCGTCGCCGGGCTCGGCGACGGCCCACAGAGCGTCTCGGGTGGGACGTGGCGACCGTTGACGGCGGAAGCCGGGGGCGCGCCGGTCTGGACGGACGCCTTCTCCGACGTCGTCCGGGTCGTGCGCTGGCGGTAGGCGCCCGCGACCGCGGCGGCGATCCTGGTCGGCGGCCAGCGTCCGATGCCCGGTTACGTCAGTTCCGGCCCGGTTCCTCCGCCCTCCCGGCCGCGCAGCCGGTAGTACATCAGGGTCCACACCAGAGCCACGAACGGCCCCGTGACCGCACCGCTGATGACGTCCGCGAGGAAGGCCCCGACCGTTTCGCCGAACGGCGCGGTGATCAGCGCGATCACGAGCCCCGCCACCAGCAGGACCAGCCACGCGGCGATGATCACACCGAAGACGTTCCACCCGTGCCCGCGGACCAGTGTCTGGCTGCGCCCGAACGCCTCAGCGACGCGGCGGCGCTCAGCACGATCACCGGGATGAGGACACTCCAGATCGTCATGAGGTACAGGCCGGGGACGATCAGCAGGATGAGACCGATCCCGATGCCGATCCCGGCCAGGATCCCTGCTCCGGTGATCGCACCGATGTGGGGTCGGACACCCTCGAACGTCTCCCCGATCGACAGGTCGACCCGTCCGTCGCGGATGTCCTCGACCGCCCGGACCAGCGCCCCCTGCAGCCAGAAGACGCCGACGATGGTCAGCACGCCGGCGAGGAACGCTCCGACGATCCCGAGCACGCCGGTCAGGATCAGGCTCAGGATCGCGATGATGAGGTAGACGAGCAGCGCGATGCTCGCCAGGTGCTGCCAGTGGTCCTTGTACAGCTGGAGGGCCTCGCCGATCACACCGGCGGTGGGGCTCGTCGTGTCGTTCGTCATGGTCGGCACCGTTCGTGGGGATCCTGTCGACCCGGCAGTCTCGCACGGGAGGAGGCCACGGCATAGGCCACGGGCAACCGGACGTCGCTGTGGCCTGCGACAGGAGAGGCGTGGACGTCGGCGTCGGCATCCAACGAGCTTCGACCGACGTGTCACCCCTCGTCGGCATCCAGCGCCGCGTCGAGCCAGCTGTGCAGCTCGCGTGACCCCGGCTCGTCCTCACCGTCGCCCGCTGAGCGCGGTGCGGGGCGGTCCTCGTCCCCCGCCGTCCGCCACAACGGCGGCACGACCCGCGACAGCCCCGGGATGACCCGCGCCGCGACCACGCGAAGGACGCGACGGACCGGACTGTCGTCGACGCGATCGCTGTCGCCGACCTCGAGGTCGACCTGCACCATCCGCTCATC
>JALYHG010000188.1 GCA_030776725.1 Actinomycetota bacterium | reverse complement strand
CCGAGACCGTCTCGACCGACTACGACACCGCCGACCGGCTGTACTTCGAGCCGCTGACGTTCGAGGACGTGCTGGGCGTGTGCGACCGCGAGTCGCCGGTCGGTGTGTTGGTGGCGTTCGGTGGGCAAACCCCGTTGAAGCTCGCCGGCGCGCTGGAGCGCGCGGGGGTGAAGATCCTGGGCACCCCTCCCGACGCGATCGACATGGCCGAGGACCGCGGCCGGTTCGGGGATCTGATGCGCCGGCTGGGCATCCCGATGCCGGCCGGTGGGGTGGCCCGCTCGTTCGACGAGGCCCGGGCGGTGGCCGGCTCGATCGGCTACCCGGTGCTGGTTCGCCCCTCGTACGTGCTCGGTGGACGGGCGATGGAGATCGTCTACAACGAAGAGATGCTGGAGCGCTACCTCGCCTCAGCGCTGGCTGCCTCCGACGTCGACCACGGCGGCTCGCCGGCAGGCCCGGCGATCCTCGTGGACCGCTTCCTCGAGGACGCCATCGAGCTCGATGTCGACGCGGTGTTCGACGGCGAAGAGTTGTACGTCGGCGGGGTCCTCGAGCACATCGAGGAGGCCGGGATCCACTCCGGGGACTCGGCATGCGTCATCCCCCCGTACACGCTGAGCCGCAGCCACCTCGCCACGGTCCGCGAGTACATCGCGGGCATCGCCCGCGGTCTGGGGGTGGTGGGCCTCGTCAACGTCCAGCTGGCCCTCAAAGACGACGTGATGTACGTGATCGAGGCCAACCCGCGCGCGTCGAGGACCGTGCCGTTCGTGTCGAAGGCGACCGGTGTGCCGTTGGCGAAGATCGCCGCGCGGGTGATGGCCGGCGACCGCCTCGCGGACCTGCGCGACGCCGGGGTGGTCCCGCCAGTCGACGCCACGACCGGCCTGGAGCTCGCGCACATCGCGGTGAAGGAGGCGGTGCTGCCGTTCGACCGTTTCCCCGGGGTGGATGCACTCCTGGGTCCCGAGATGCGCTCCACAGGTGAGGTGATGGGCATCGACGACTCGTTCGGGGCGGCCTTCGCCAAGTCGCAGGCGGGGACCGGGACGATGGTGCTGCCCACCGGCGGGACCGTGTTCGTCTCGGTCGCCAACCGCGACAAGCGCGCGATCGTGTTCCCGGTCAAGCGTCTGGTCGATCTCGGGTTCGAGGTGGTCGCCACCGACGGCACCGCTGAGGTGCTCCAGCGTGCTGGTGTCCCCGCCCGCGTGGTGCGGAAGGTCTCCGAGGCGGGCGCGGGTCCCCATGTGGTCGACCTGATCGGCGACGGCGTGGTGGATCTGATCCTCAACACGCCCTACGGGATCGGACCGCGCGGTGACGGCTACCTGATCCGGACCGCGGCGGTGACCCACGGCGTGCCGTGCATCACGACGATGTCGGGGATCCTGGCCGCGATCCAGGGGATCGAGTCGCTGCAGGCCGGTCCGCTCGTGGTCCGCCCGCTGCAGGACTACCACGCCCGCCTGGGAGCCGGGACGTGAGTGCGCACCTACGGCCGCGCGCCCAGACGGTCTTCGGGCGCCCCGACGGGCCGGTGCGTGCGGTGTGCGAGGTCGTGGGGCGCCGCCCGGAGGGTGCCTACGTCTCGCTGACGGTCGCCGCGCCGCAGATCGCCGAACGGGCGCTGCCGGGCCAGTTCGTCAACGTCGCGGTCGAGTGCCGCGGGGCGCTGCTGCGCCGACCGTTCTCGATCTACCGCACATCACGTCAGGGGCCGTGGGTGGGGACGGTCGAGTTCATCCTCGACCCGCACGGGCCCGGGACGGCGTGGCTCGCTGAGCGCGCACCCCACGAGGTCCTCGACGTGGTCGGTCCGCTCGGCAACGTCTTCCCCGTCCCCGCGCAGCGGGTGCCGTGCCTGCTGGTCGGCGGTGGGTACGGAGCCGCCCCGCTGTTCTTCCTCGCCGAGCGGTTGCGCGCCGAGGGCCAGCGGGTCGCCATGCTGCTCGGGGCCGCGACCGGCGAGCGGATCTTCAACGCGATCGAGGCCAAACGCACCAGCGCCAACGTCACGTTCACCACCGACGACGGGTCGTACGGGATCCGCGGCCGGGTCACCGATGCACTCCCGGACGTGGCACGCGATGGTGGCACCGGTGTGGTGTACGCCTGCGGCCCGATGCCGATGCTGCGTGAGGTCGCGCGGGTGTGCGGCGAGCTCCGTCTGCCCTGCCAGGTCGCCGTGGAGGAGCACATGGCGTGCGCCACCGGGGTCTGCTGGACCTGCGTCGTCCCGCTCCGCGGCAAGGATGGCCGTGTGCGGATGAAGCGCTCTTGCGTCGACGGGCCGGTTTTTAACGGGGCGCGGGTGGCGTGGGACGAGAGCCGTTGGGTGCCGGCCCCGGTCGACGAGGAGTTCCTGCCCAACGTCGGCGCGCCGGCCCCGCAGGTCGCGACCGCACGGTCCGCGGAGGAGGACCGCCGGTGAGCCGCCAGTCGCACTCCGACGTGGTGGTCACGCGACGTCGGCGTGGTGACGACGACGCGCGGGGCACCGTCGACCTCGCCGTCGAGCTGGGCAGGCTCCGGCTGGCCAACCCGATCTTGGCTGCATCGGGGTGCTTCGCCAGCGGACGCGAGATCGACCGCTTCTACGACGTCAACCGCCTGGGCGCCGTGATCGGGAAATCGATCACGGTGGAACCACGCGAGGGCCTTCCCACGCCCCGGATGGCGGAGACAGCGTCGGGGATGCTCAACGCGATCGGGTTGCAGAACCCGGGGATCGAGCGGTGGATCGCCAAGGACCTGCCGTGGCTGCAGCAGCGCGGCGTCCCGGTGGTCGTGTCGATCGCGGGGAAGACGGTCGACGAGTACCGCCACCTCGCCCGCCGGATGCGGCGCCAGGGCGGGGTGGTCGCGCTGGAGGTGAACATCTCCTGCCCCAACGTCGAGGATCGCAACATCGTCTTCGCGTGCAGGGCCGACTCGTCGGCGACCGTCATCGACGCGGTGCGCCGCGAGGCCGACGTCCCGGTGTTCGCCAAGCTCACCCCCGACGTCACCGACATCACAGGCATCGCCCGGGCAGTGGTCGACGCCGGGGCGACCGGAGTGTCGCTGATCAACACGCTGCTGGGCATGGCCATCGACGTCGACACCCGACGCCCGAAGCTCGCCAACACCGTCGGTGGCCTGTCGGGACCGGCGATCCGGCCGATCGCGGTCCGCGCGATCTGGCAGGTCCGTCAGGCGCTCCCGGACGTGCCGATCATCGGGATGGGAGGCGTCGCCAGCGTCGAGGACGCTGTGGAGCTGATGCTCGCCGGCGCCGACGCCGTCGCGGTCGGGACCGCGAACTTCACCGACCCGTTCGCGGCCTTGTCGATCCTCCAGGACCTGACCCGGTGGTGCGACGCGCGCGGGATCGCCGCGGTGCGCCAGCTGCGCGGTGCCCTCGACACCGGACCGTGACGGTGACGGGTGCAGGCCACCCGGCCAACCCCCTGATCGTCGCGGTCGACACCGACGACCTCGCCGAGGCGATCGCGGTCGCGCGTGCGCTCGACGGCGTGGCCGGCCACATCAAGGTCGGCCACGCGCTGTTCGGGGCGCACGGCCCAGTGGCGGTCCGGGAGCTGGGCAAGTACGCCCCGGTCTTCCTCGACCTCAAGCTGCATGACATCCCCAGCGTGGTTGCTCGCGCGGCACGCACCTACGCCACACTGGGCGTGGCGATGCTGACCGTGCACGCCGGTGGAGGCGCCGCGATGGTCGCCGCGGCGGTCGAGGGGATGGCGGCCGGCGCCCCCACGGCTTCCCCGGCGCCGATGGTCCTGGCCGTCACCGTGCTGACCAGCCTCTCCGACGAGGATCTGTCTGCGATGAACGTCCCGCCCGCCGCCGTTCAGGTGCCGCACCTGGCCGCGCAAGCGGTCGCCGCCGGTGCACCGGGCGTGGTCTGTGCGCCGTGGGACGTGCGGGGCGTGCGGGCCGCGGTGGGATCCGACTCGGTGGTGGTGACCCCCGGGGTGCGTCCGTCGGGGACCGCAACCGATGAGCACGCACGGGCGGCGACACCGGCCGAAGCCCTGGCGGCCGGAGCCACCCACCTGGTGGTCGGTCGCCCCATCACCGGCTCCCCCGACCCGGCCGCTGCCGCGCGGGCGATCCTCGCCACCCTCAACTGGTCGCGCTGACGGTCAGGTCGTTACCGCCGGCGAAACAACCGCAGGTCCGTCGACTATCCCCAGGTTCGGTTGGACGTCGAGGCTGATTGTCGCAGGCGGTTGGTAGCGTTCGACTCGAACACAGGTTCGGTCACAGGGTTCGGTCACAGGGTTGGGTAGGGAGATGGTGATGGCTGTAGCAACCGAGGACCGCGAGCGGGTGGGTCAGGCCACGGTCGCGCGGGGGGTGCAGGCGCTGGGCGAGTTGGGGCGCCTGTTGGATGAGCGCAACCATCTGGACGCGGCGATCGTGGAGCTGGTGGGCGAACTGCACGCGTCGGGGGTGGTCGAGCAGGTGGAGGGGTTGCCGTTGGATCTACGCCTGGCGGCCGCCCACCATCTGACGGGGGCTGAGCGGTGGGTGTTGATCACCGCCAGCCAGGTGCTGCGCCACCTGCCGGTGACCGCAGGGCTGTTCAACGACGGGCGCCTGTCGTGGTCGCGGTGCGCCGCATCGTCGCGCGTGCCCGGGACCTGCCGGTCGAAGACCGCGGCGTGTTGGACGGGCGCATCGGCGCGTCGGTCGATGACATCGACGGTTTCGACCCTGATCAGCTGCTGTGGGCGGTGGACGCCGCGGCCGATGAGCTGGCTGGCGCCCGCCGGGTCCGGGCCCGGGAACGCCG
>JALYHG010000187.1 GCA_030776725.1 Actinomycetota bacterium | reverse complement strand
CGCCTGCTGGCGGTGGTCACCCGGGCGCGGGTCGCCGGCGAGGTCGCTGAGAGCCCCGACGGCGTCCGCCTGGTCCGCGCCGCCAACCGTGCCCGCGGGCGGAGACGGACGTGACGTCAGCGGCGCTCACCCGACCCGGCCGAGCGTCCCCCGGCGACCTGCGGCCGCCAGACGTCATCGAGGAACGCCCGGATCTCGCCGGTCAGGCGGGTGGGCCGGGTCCGCAGCTCGACAGCGGATCGGGCGCGGATCAGACGGTTGTTGGGCAGCTGCTCGGCGAGGCGCTCGGCGTCGTTGAACGGGTGCAGGGCGTCGCGGCGGTGACCGACGATCAGTGACGGCGCCTGGATCGTCCGTCGCTCGTCGATCCTGGGAGCCAGCGGCCCGATCACGATCCCGTGCAGCACGGCGGCGATCTCGTTCGGCCGCATCGAGGCGGCGTTCAGGAACGTGTCCAGCTGACCGAACCCGGTGCGGGGCACGCGCCGGACGACGGCGGTGACGAGCTCCGCGACCGGCCGCCCGAAGCGCACACCGAGCAGCAGCGGCACGAACAGGGCCGCCGCTGCCGGTCCCGCCCACTCCAGCACCGGCATCTCGACGATCAGCCCACGGACCCGCTCGGGGGCGGCCGCGGCGACCTGCAGCGCCACGTTGGCCCCCAACGACGTCCCGCCGATCACGGCCTCGTCCACCTGGAGGTGGTCGAGGAGGGCCACCACCTGGTGGGCGTAGGAGTCGATGCGGTGCAAGGAGGGGTCGAGGGGCCTGTCGCTGCGGCCGTGGCCGAGCAGCTCGAGGAGGACGACCTGGTGCGCGCCGGAACCGGCCAGAGCCATAGCCAACGCCCGGCTCAGGTGGGCGTCGAGGAGCAGGCCGTGCACCAGGACCGTCACGCGTGGGCCGCTCCCGTGCGTCTCGTACACCAGCTGGTGCCCGCCGTACGTCAACCGCTCGACCGCTGCCACGACCGGCTCCTGTCTCGTCGTGGACGGCACCCACCGTACGGTGGATCGGCCGCGACGACCCGCCGTCACACAGCGCCGCCCCCCACAACGCATCATCACCCACTGCACTTGACTGACGATGACATCGCCATCACCATGAGGACATGGTCGACGACGCGACGGCGGGTGACGCCCCGAGCGCCACCATGCCGCCCGCGTGGCGCGAGGCGCTGGCCGCGTTCCTGCGCGCGGTCGCGATCGACCACGACCGCAGCCCGCACACCGTCGCGGCGTACCGCGCCGACGTGCAGCAGCTCGCCGGGTTCTGCGCGGAGCACGGCATCGACGCACCGGCCGAGGTCGTCCAGCTGGTCCTGCGCCGGTACCTGGCCTGGCTCGGCGAATCGGGGTACGCACGGGCCTCGGTGGCGCGGAAGGCCGCCGCGGTGCGGACCTTCTTCGCGTTCTGCCGCCGGCGTGGTGATGTCGCGCGCGACCCGGCGCGGTTCCTGGCGACGCCGAAGCAGGGCCGCTCGCTGCCGCGTGTGCTCCGCCCCGACCAGGTCGAACGGCTCCTGGCCGCCCCGGATGCGGCGACGCCGCTCGGGCTGCGCGACCGCGCCCTGTTGGAACTGCTGTACGGGGCCGGCGCTCGCGTCGCCGAGGCCTGTGGCCTCGACCTCGACGCGGTGGACCTACCGGGCGGACAGCTACGGCTGCACGGCAAGGGTCGCAAGGAGCGGCTGGTCCCTCTCGGCGATCCGGCGGTCGACGCGCTGCGGGCCTACCTGGCCCAGGGTCGTCCCGCGCTCGCCGCCGCTGCCGGTCGAGCCAGCCCTGCGGTGTTCCTCGGCACCCTCGGATCGCGGCTGGGGACCCGCGGCGCACGGACGGCGGTATCACGCGCCGCACGTGCGGCCGGACTCGGGCGGGTCACCCCCCACACCCTCCGCCACAGCTACGCCACCCATCTGCTGGAGGGCGGTGCGGACCTGCGGTCGGTCCAGGAGCTGCTGGGCCACGCGACGCTGGGGACCACCCAGCGCTACACCCACCTGTCACGGGGCCACGTGCGTGAGGTGTACACCGCCGCGCACCCCCATGGCCGGAACGCCGGCTGAGCCACCGCCAGCCCCGGCGGGGAGGTGGACGCCGTCCCGATTAGCATGCGACGGGACGGGGCGCGCAGGCTGGTCCCGACACACCCGGAGGCAGTGGTGGATCGCGACACCCGGACGCTGTGGGACCGCTACCAACGGTCGCGGGACGCCGAGGTCCGTGAGTCGTTGATCCTGACGTACGCCCCGCTGGTCAAGTACGTCGCTGGTCGGGTCGGTGTGGGCCTGCCCCGCAACATCGAGTTCGGCGACCTGGTGTCCTACGGGATGTTCGGGTTGATCGACGCCATCGAACGCTTCGATCCCGACAAGGGCGTGAAGTTCGAGACGTACGCGATCACCCGGATCAAGGGGGCGATCATCGACGAGCTGCGGTCGGTGGACTGGGTGCCGCGGTCGGTGCGTACCAAGGCTCGTGCCATCGAGCGCGCGATGCAGCACCTGGAGGGAGTGCTGCAGCGCACCCCCACGGACGATGAGCTGGCTGAAGAGCTGGGCGTCTCCCTCGCCGAACTGCACGCGACGCTCGAGCGGGTCTCGTTCACCGCGGTCGTGGCGCTCGACGAGACGCTCAACGTCGGCGACGGTGGCGAACGCATCGCGCTGGTCGACACGATCCAGGACCTCAGCGCCGTCGGCCCCGAGGAGCGCCTGGATGAGATCGAGACGTTGCGGCTGCTGGGCGACGCGATCCGGCGCCTGTCTGAACGCGAGCAGAAGGTGGTCGCGCTGTACTACTTCGAGGGACTGACGCTGGCACAGATCGGCGGGGTGATGGGCGTCACCGAATCGCGGATCTGCCAGATCCACACCAAGGCGGTCCTGTCGCTGCGCGCCAAGCTCCTCGACCGCATCGCGGGGTGACGCCGGCGCGCTGTGTGACCGGCGGCAGGCAGGCGCCGCCGTCGACCGGCGCGATCCCGCGAACTCCACAGGCGAGACCGCACCACTCCCGCGCCGCCACGAACGCCATCTAGGATCGTCGCCAGCCGTGGGGGGCCAAGGAGCGCCCCCTGCCGTCGTCTGGTGCGGTCCGCGCCGTGGCGATCACGCTGGTCGCGGCCCTCGTCCCCGCAACTGCCGCCGCACAACCCGCGCCGCCCGCGACGCCACGGACGCGGGCGACGACGCCCTACGTCGCGCC
>JALYHG010000186.1 GCA_030776725.1 Actinomycetota bacterium | reverse complement strand
GTGTCCAGCGGCGCACCGGCTGCCACTGCGGCGCGGGGGCCGGAGGCGGACGGTGCGCGGCCTGCTGCGCCGCGGCAGCGATCGCGGCCAGGTGGCGCTCGGCGACGTCCTCAGGGGGGGAGGTGATCAACGCACGCCGCAGTGTGGCCAAGTACGCCAACGCGTCGTCCTGGCCGGGGTCTGCGCCGGCCAGGATGCGGTCGATGTCGTCGCTGCGTCGTGTGCTCATCGTTCCGGTGAGCGTTCGAGCGGCCCGGCAGGATACGGGTGGCGCTCCAGCCGGCGGCGGAGCCTCCCGATCGCGCGGTGTTGCAGCGCTTTCACCGCGCCGGGACGTTTCCCCAGCATCTCGGCCACGTCGTCGATGCTCAGGTCGGCGAAGAGCCGCAGCAGCAGGACGGTCCGCTGATCCTCGGTCAGGTCGTTGAGGACCTCCAGCAACTCCGCTTCAGCGACGCGTTCGAGGCCCTCCTGCCCCTCGTTGTGGGGCAGCGCCCGCTCGAGGGCTTCGTCGGTGACCGGGTCGGACGGCCGTCGACGCCGGCGGCGTCCAGCATCGATCAGGCGGTGGTGAGCGATCGTGAACACCCAGGACCGGAACCGGCTCTCGTCCCCGTCGAAGCGGTGCAGGTCGCGGACGACCTGCAGGAAGACCTCGCCGGCGACGTCCTCGGGGCTGTGCGCGCCGCGGCTCCGGAGGTAGCCGAGGATGACCGGCGCCAGGTCGTGGTACAACTCCGTCCACGCCCAGTCGGCCCCCGCCCGTGCCGCGGCGAGGACCGTGTCGAACCGGTCACCGAGCGGCACGGACGCTCCCGTTGTTCGCGGGCCGCCCGGAGGTGAGCGTGCCCCAACCCAGCCAGGATACGGACGGCGACGCAGGACCACGCCGGCACGCTGCTCTGCGGCGCGCCGCCGCCGGCCTGGTCGCCGTGGCCGCCACTGTGGTCGCCTGCACACGAGCGGGACCAGCGGACGTCGCTCCCACCGCGGCGGGACCGACGGCGGCGACCACCGCCGCGCCGGCCGGCGCCCCAACGCCCGAGCGGTTCTCCTGTCCCGACGCCCCGCCGGATGCGCCAGCGGGCGACGCCACGACACCACACCTGGCGCTCGAGCCGATCGTGACCGGGTTGGTCCACCCGTCGCTGATCACCGCACCGCCCGGAGACCCGCGCCTGTTCGTCCTGGAGCTGGACGGACGCATCCGGGTGGTCGCCGACGGACGTCTCCTCGACCGCCCGTTCCTGGATCTCACCGACCGAGCGAAGGCGGTTGGTGACGGCGGCCTGATCGGGCTCGCGTTCCACCCGCGCTACGCCCACAACGGCCGGTTCTTCGTTCACTACGACGACCTGCAGGCCGACACGGTGGTCGCCGAGTACCGCGTGTCCGGCGACGACCCCAACCGCGCCGACCCCAACAGCGCCCGAACGCTCCTCACCGTGGATCAGCCCGCGGTGATCCAGCAGGGCGGGACGCTGACGTTCGGCCTCGACGGGATGCTCTACCTCGGACTGGGTGATGGCGGTGACAAGTCGGATGGTGGCGCCCGCGCAGCCGATCCCCGCGACCTGCTGGGGTCGCTGCTGCGGATCGACGTCGACGGCCCCCCCGCGGCCGGGAAGGCGTACGCGATCCCGGTCGACAACCCACACGCCGACGGGATGAGCGGGGCGCCAGAGGTGTGGGCAACCGGGCTGCGCAACCCGTGGCGGTTCACGTTCGACGGCTCCCGCTGCCAGCTGATCGTCGCCGACGTCGGCGCCAAGGGACGCGAGGAGATCAACGTCGTGGCAGCTGACGTCGGCGGGCTCGACTTCGGCTGGCCCGCCATGGAGGGCAGCCGCTGCCTACGCGACGCCTGCGACGGCGACCGCTACGTCCTGCCGGTCGCCGAGTACGTCCACAGCTCGGACGCCTGCGCCATCGTGGGGGGCGAGGTCTACCGCGGTGACGCCATCGTCGATCTCGGCGGCACATACGTGTTCACCGACTACTGCGGCGGGTTCCTCCGCGGATTCCGACTGCCCCCACCCGGTGAACCCGCGGACGTCGTGGACTTCACCGATCAGGTCGGCCGGTTGGGCTACCCGCTGTCGTTCGGCCGCGACGCGGCCGGTGAGGTCTACGTCGCCGAGGCTGGCGGCAGCGTGTCACGGATCGTCGCCGCGGACTGACGTCGCCGAGGCCACGAACGCCACACGGGTGCCGTCGGACGACCAGGCGAGGGCCGCTTCCACGAAATGGTCCGGAGTCAGGTCGAACTGATCGCCGCCGTCGGTTCGATCGAGCGTTCTCCTCGTGGCGGTACCGTGCGACCGGTGATCGTCGCAGCGCTGACGGACGGTGGTGGACGACGTGCGGACCTCTGCCAGTCAGCCCAGTCGGCCAGTGGGGCGCGGATACCTCGCGTCGCTCAGTGGCGGAACAGTCGGAGCGTTCGTCGGCGGTGGGGCGGCCTACGTGTGGGTTTTCGAAGGCCGCTGGTTCCAAGGCGACCCCGGTCTTGGCATGGCCAACCTCGCGCTCGTGCCGCTCCTCTACCTCGTGATCGGCACCGCCACGGTGATCGGACACGTCGTCGGAGTGTGGCTTGCCCTCCGGATCAGGGGCCACCGCCGGTCCGGTCTGACCACAGCTCTCACTGCGGTGATGGCGCTGACCGTGATGGTGTACGCCCTGCAGTGGAACGGGCTGTTGCTCTACCTACTACCCGCCATACCGGCGATCGCTCGCTTCGCCGCCCTGCGGGCGCTGACAAGAGACAGGGCCACGACCGATCGCCTGGCTCACCGGTGACGACCGTGGCATCACCCTGTACCTACAGCATGCCGTGATCCGTCGGGTGGATGGTCAGCTCGACGGCAACGAGGATCGCCAACATCCGGAGCGCGGGTCAGCGGCTGGAGTCGTCTAGCGCGCCCCGATCGGGGATGCCTCGGCAACGACCGGCGCCCCGACGGGCACGCCGAGATCGGTGCCGCGGGCCGTGCGCCGCGCCTCGGGGAGCTCAACGGGGCGGATCACCGACGGCTGCTCGCCTGCGATGTGCAGGTCCGCTGCGGTGCCACAGAACAGCAGCGCGTCCGTACCGGTCTGGAGGCCCTTGCCGCCCCGCCCTTTCACGCCGTACTCCTCCAGGGGCGTGCGCTTGGCGGCGCCGTCCGCCGCGATCGTGACCATGTCACCGTCATCACGGCCGCCTTCGACCACGCTGAGGGTGACGACCCTCTCGCGGTCGGGGACGTCCATGCCGATCACGCCGGTGGCGGTTCGTCCCATCGGGCGGACGTCCTCGGCGCGGAAACGGGTCACCAGCCCGCCGGTGTGGGCCACGACCAGGTCGTCGTCGTCGTGGCACAGCGCCACCGCCACGATCCGGTCGCCGGGCTTGACGCCGGCAGCCTGAAGCGTTCGGGCTCTCGTGTCGTACTCGCCAACGGCTGTGCGCTTCACCTGCCCCTGGGCGGAGGCGGTCACCACGGTCACATCGTCGGGGGATCCCTCGACGGTCCCGGCCCCCGCGGCCGCGTTCGGGAGCACCACCGCGCCGGCGATCGGGGCGGCGGGGGGCTCGCCCAGCGCCTGCGCGGCGTGGGTGCCTCGGTCCCGCGCCCGCACGACCGGGACGTCGGGCAGGTCGACGCGGTACCCGGTGCCTTCCTCGTCGATCAGCAGCACGGTGTGGTCGGTCGTGCAGCGCAGCACCGCCACGACCGGGTCGCTGCGGTGCTTGTGGGCCGGGGTCGTCCGGCGCTGCGGGATCGGCTTGAGGTACCCACCACGGGTGACGGACACGGTGACGTCCTGGGCTTCGAACCCGGCGCGGGACCCGCCGGCCAGGACGTCCTCGGCTGCGATCCCCTCGGCCACGATCGCGCTGCGACGCGGGGTGGCGTGGACCCGTTTCACGTCGCCCAGCTCGTCGGCGAGGAGAGCGTCCAAGCGTCGGGGGTCGGCCAGGATCGCCTCCAGCTGCTCGATCATCCCCAGCAGCTCGCGGTACTCGTCCTCGAGCTTGCGGCGTTCCAGCCGGGCGAGGCGTCGCAGCTGCATGTCCAGGATCGCGTTGGCCTGCGTCTCGGAGAGCTCGTAGCGGGCCACCAGCTCGGTGCGGGCGGCGTCGGCGGAGTCGGCCGCGCGGATCAGGGCCACGACCTCGTCGAGATGGTCGAGGGCGGTGAGCAGACCCTCCAGCACGTGGGCGCGGGCTGCGGCCTGGTCGCGGCGGTGGGTGGTGCGGCGGGTGAGCACCTGCCGCTGGTGGGAGACGTACTCGGCCAGGCAGTCCTTCAACCCCAGCGTGCGGGGAGCGCCGTCGACCAGCGCGACGCAGTTGATGTTGAAGTTGGACCGCAGATCGGTGGAGCGGTACAGCTTCTCGAGGACCTGGGCGGGGTCCTCCCCACGCTTCAGCTCGATCACGATGCGCATGCCGTCGCGTGACGACTCGTCGCGCAGGTCGCGGATCTCGTCGATGCGGCGGTCCTGCACCAGCCCGGCGATCTTCTCCAGCAGCGTCGCCTTGTTCACCTGGTACGGGATCTCGGTGACGACGATGCGTGGGAGGTTCCCGGTCCGAACCTCGGTCGTGGCGACTGCTTCCATCGTCACGGCGCCGCGGCCGGTCGCGTACGCGCCGCGGATGCCGTCGGTGTGCACGATCCGGGCGCCGGTGGGGAAGTCGGGAGCCGGGACGAGCTCCAGGAGGTCGTCCAGCGTCGCGTCCGGGTGGGCGAGGAGGTGCAGGGTGGCGTCGATCACCTCGCCGAGGTTGTGGGGTGCGATGTTGGTCGCCATCCCGACGGCGATCCCGGTGGCCCCGTTGACCAGCAGGTTGGGGAACCGTGCCGGTAGGACCTCCGGCTCCTGCTCGTAGCCGTCGTAGTTGGGACGGAAGTCGACCGTGTCCTCGTCGATGCCCGCGAGCAGCTCCATCGCCAGGGCCGACAGGCGCGCCTCGGTGTAGCGCATCGCCGCGGGCGGGTCGCCGTCGATCGACCCGAAGTTGCCGTGTCCGTCGATCTGCGGATCACGGCTGGAGAAGTCCTGCGCCATACGCACCAGCGCGTCGTAGATGGCTGCGTCACCGTGCGGGTGGTACTTCTTCATCACCTCGCCGACGGTGGATGCGCACTTGCGGTAGGGCCGGTCGGGGACCAGGCGCGACTCCCACATCGAGTACAGGATGCGCCGCTGCACCGGCTTCAAGCCGTCGCGGACGTCGGGCAGGGCACGGTCGACGATCACCGACATGGCGTAGTCGAGGAACGCCTGCTGCATGCGGTCCTCGATCGGGACGTCGACGACCTGGCCGCCGAGCAGATCCATCTGCTTGGGCATCGCTCGTTCCCTCGTGTTCGCCGGTCAGTCCAGCTGCGCGAACCTGGCGTTGCGCTCGATCCAGTCGCGGCGCGGTTCGGATTGATCGCCCATCAGCATCGTGAAGAGCTCGTCGGCCTCCATGCCGTGCTCGACCGTCACGCGCAGCAGCGTCCGCCGCGCCGGATCCATCGTGGTGGCCCACAGCTGCTCGGGGTCCATCTCGCCGAGCCCCTTGAAACGTTGCGTCTCGACCTTTCCCTGCCCCTTGAACTCCGTCCGCGCCAGCCGGTCGCGTTCCTCGTCGCTCATCGCGTACGCCACCTTGGTGCCGCGCCGTAGCTGGTACAGGGGGGGCTGCGCCAGGTACAGGTGCCCCTTGGCGATCAGCGCCGGCATCAGCCGGTAGAAGAAGGTGAGCAGCAGAGTGGTGATGTGCCCGCCGTCGACGTCGGCGTCAGCCATCAGCACGACCTTGTCGTAGCGCAGCGCGTCGTAGTCGAAGTCCGGCTCGATCCCGGTCCCGACGGCCTTGATCAGCGCCTGGATCTCGGAGTTCTCCAGCACACGGCGCAGCTGCGCCTTCTCGACGTTGAGGACCTTGCCGCGCAGCGGCAGGATCGCCTGCGTGTGGCGATCGCGGGCCAGCTTGCTCGACCCGCCGGCCGAGTCACCCTCGACGATGTAGAGCTCGGTCTCGGCCGGATCCCGGCTGGTGCAGTCGGCGAGCTTCCCCGGCAGCCCCGCGGACTGCGTGTCGAGCAGGCCCTTGCGGCGGGTGAGTTCCCGGGCGGCTTTGGCGGCTTTGCGGGCCCTGGCGGCCATGGCGCAGCGCTTGACGATCCGCCGCCCGACGCTGCGGTGCTTGGCGAGCCAGTCGTCCAGCGCCTCGGACACGACCGACTCGACGTAGCTGCGGGCGACGCTGGATCCCAGCCGTCCCTTGGTCTGGCCTTCGAACTGCGGGTCGGGCATCTTCAGCGAGATCACCGCCACCAGACCCTCGCGGACGTCGTCGCCGGTCAGGTCGGGGTCCTTCTTGGTGAGCGCGTTCGAGTCGCGGCCGAACTTCTTGAGGGTCCGGGTCAGCGCGGTGCGGAAGCCTTCCTCGTGGGTGCCGCCGTCGACCGTGCGCACCACGTTGACGTACGAGCGCAGCCTCTCTTCGTGGAACCCTTCGCTCCAGGTCAGGGCCACGTCGACGGCCATCGGGTCGCCGCCGACCTCACCCTCGTGGTGGATCACGATCGGCTCATCGACGGGGTCGCGGCCGTGTAGCAGCTCCGCGACGAAGTCCGCCAGCCCCGCCCGGAACCGGAACGTCTCCGACCGGCCGGTGCGGTCGTCGGCCAGGACGAGTTCGAGGCCGGGGTTGAGCAGTGCGGTCTCGCGCAGCCGCTGTGCCACCGTTGCGTGGTCGAACTCGCTCGTCTCGAAGATGTCCGGGTCGGGCCAGAACCGCACCGTGGTCCCGGTCCCGTGCGCTTCGCCGCGCCGGGTGAGCGGCTCGGCCACCGGGCCGCGCTCGAAGGCGATGGCGTGCCGGTAGCCGTCGCGGTCGACCTCGACCTCGGTCCGTGACGACAGCGCGTTCACCACCGACACCCCCACGCCGTGCAACCCGCCTGACACGGCGTACGCCTGGCGGTCGAACTTCCCGCCGGCGTGCAGCTTGGTCAGCGCGACCTCGACGGCGGGGCGGCCTTCCTTCTCGTGGCGATCGACCGGGATGCCGCGCCCGTCATCGGTCACCTCGCAGCCGCCGTCGGCCAGCAGCCGCACCGTGATGTGGTCGGCGTGCCCGGCGAGGTGCTCGTCGACGGCGTTGTCCACGACCTCCCACAGCAGATGATGCAGCCCGCGCGCGTCGGTGGACCCGATGTACATGCCGGGGCGGCGGCGGACCGCTTCGAGACCCTCGAGCACGGAGATGTGCTCGGCGGAGTACTCGTCGGTCTTGGCCCGGGCCCGCCGGGAGGTCTTCGCCACGTTCGCCTCGTCCGTCGTCGTGGTCGCCCGGTCGACCACGGTACGGGATGGCAAGGCGGCACCCGAGCAACCGGCGACCGACACGGCGGCTGGGACTAGCCTCGGCAGGGTGTACGCCCAGCCGTTCGAGCAGCCGCTGCCGACCCCCTCCGAGACGGTCCCCCTGATCGTCGACCGGGACGTGGACACCCTCCGCGACGCCCTGGACGTGGTCCGCGACACCATCGAGGCGTTGGTCGCGGCGTTCCTCACCCGGCTGCCGCTGGTCGGTGTCGGGCTGGTCCTGTTCGTCGCCGGTCTGCTCGCGGCCCGCTGGTTCGGTCGGTGGACCGAGCAGCTCCTCGAACGCACCCGGGCCGACCGGGTCGTGGTGGGACTGTCGGGG
Organism: Actinomycetota bacterium; assembly: GCA_030776725.1. Taxonomy (NCBI): domain Bacteria; kingdom Bacillati; phylum Actinomycetota; species Actinomycetota bacterium. Next base: position 706 of record JALYHG010000186.1, on the reverse strand, counting down.
CGGATCGTCCGGTTCCTGGTGGTCGTGGTCGCGGCTCTGATGGCGCTGTCCGTCGCCGGTGTGCGGGTGGGCGCGGTGCTGGCAACGCTGGGGATCGCCGGTCTCGCGCTGGCGTTCGCGCTGCAGAACATCCTCGAGAACTTCGTGTCGGGCATCATCCTGCTGGTCCGCAAACCGTTCCGTGCCGGCGACCAGATCGAGACCGGCGATTTCGAGGGCACCGTCGAGGAGATCGACCTGCGCGTCACCCGCCTGGTGGCCTACGACGGGGTCACGGTGCTGATCCCCAACAGCGACGTCTTCCGCAACCCGTTGAGCAACATGACCCGTCGCGGCTCGCGGCGCACGACCCTGACGGTTGGGGTCGACTACCGCGACGACCACGACCGTGCGCGGCAGGTCCTGATGGAGGCGGTGACGCAGGCGCCCGGTGTGTTGGCGGAACCGATGCCGGAGGTGCTGCTCACGGAGCTCGGCGACTTCAGCGTCGATTTCGAGTTGCGCTACTGGACGCTGCCCGACATCCGCACCGTCCGCCGGGTACAGGATCGGGTGCTGTCCGACGCGAAGTCCGCCCTGGAACGTGCCGGTCTGACCATCCCGTGGCCGATCCGGACGCTGATGTTCGACACGCCGGTCGAGCTGCACCACGGCGACGGGGGCCCGGGCGGGTCGCAGCGGACGCGGCCACCTACAGGCCCGTAAG
>JALYHG010000185.1 GCA_030776725.1 Actinomycetota bacterium | reverse complement strand
CGGCTGGCCTGCTGCGCCGCGCGGCGGCGGGCCTCGGCTTCTGCCCGGCGGCGGGCCTCCTCCTCCAGCCGTCGCTCCAGAGCCGCAGCCTCCTGCAGGTCGGCTTGCAGGCCCACCCACGCCTCCTGCTGAGCTGCGACGGCCGCGTCGAGCTCCGCCTGGCGCTCCTCGAGCCGGGACGCCACCGCAGCCGCCTGGACCCGTCTCACCGCGGCCGCCTCGCCGACGGCTCGGTCGTCACGGACGAGGCCGGTCACGATCGTGGCCCGCTCCAGCGCTTCGCCGGGGTCCTCGGTGGTGAGCATCACGATCATCGGATCGACCGGGCCGCGCTTGTACAGCGACCGGACCCGGTCCTGGGTCCGACCAGCCGCGGCCTCGATCTCCGTCTGGAAGGTGGCCAGCTGCTGCGCGAGCGCGTCACGCTCGGTCGCGAGCTCCCCGGCGCGGGCCTCGATGTCGGCCAGGCGTTGCGCCGCGGCGTCCAACCGCCCCTGCAGGTCGGCGCGCCGCGTCCGCGCCGCGTCCAGATCGTCGGCCCCCGCCGCCCCAGCGACAGCCGTGACCAGGATCAGGCAGGCTGCAGCCAGCACGCTGCGGACCTTCCCCAATGACGACCCCTGGCGTTGGGACCTCTCCCCCAGCGCCGCAGGCTAGCGGGTGCCGGCGCAGGAGCCACGAGCGTCGGTCACCGGCCCCGCTGCCCGCCGCCAGCAGACTCGCCGCGCTCATGCCTGGGTGGCCTGGGCTCCCTCCGCCGAGGCGACCCGCTCCAGCTCGCTCTTGGGTGCGACCCGCCAGAAGTGGTCGCGGGTGACGTCCCAGTCGGCCAGCAGCTGCTCCGCCCGCCGCGAACCGGTCTGCGTCGCGTGCCGCGCCACGAGGTCGTGCAGCGCCTGCAGCTGGTAGCCGTCGGGACGGCGAGCCTCGACCAGCTGCCGGTTGACCTTCGCCAGCACCTCCGAGCTCGGGTCGTAGATGAAGGCCTCACCGCCGCTCATGCCCGCACCGAGGTTGTTCCCGGTCGGGCCGAGGATGACCACCACACCGTTGGTCATGTACTCACAGGCGTGGTCGCCGGTCCCCTCGACCACCGCCCACGCGCCGGAGTTGCGCACAGCGAACCGTTCGCCGGCCCGGCCGGCGGCGAACAGCTCCCCGCCGGTGGCGCCGTACAGGACGGTGTTGCCCAGCAGGACCGGGTCGCCGGCGTCGTCGTCCGGCGGACGGATCGTGATGCGTCCGCCGGCCATGCCCTTGCCGACGTAATCGTTGGCCTCCCCCGTGAGGACCAGCTCGACGCCGCCGGACAGGAACGCACCGAACGACTGCCCGGCCTCGCCGTGGAACCGCAGCCGGGCCGTGCCGTTCGGTTCGCTGCGACCGAACTCCAGCCCGATCGCTCCACCCAGGCGCGCACCGACCGTGCGGTCGGCGTTGCGTACCTGGTAGACGTACTCGACCACCCCACCGAGGAAGACGGTCTCCAGCGCGTCGTCGAAGACCTGTGCATCCATGTCGCTGTGGGGCCGCTGGATCGGCAGCGTCCCGGTGAACCGGCGCGGTTCCTCGCCGACGTCGGCCAGTAGTGGCGTCACGTCGAGGCGGGCGGCGCGGCCGTCGGCCGGGCGGGGTTCGAGCAGATCGACCCGGCCGATCGCCTCCTCCAGCGACCGCACGCCCAGCGCAGCCAGGCCACGGCGGACCTCCTCCGCCACGAACGTTAGGTACGCCGCCACCTGCTCGGGATGGCCTTCGAACCGTTCGCGCAGATCCGGGCGCTGCGTGGCGATCCCCACCGGGCAGGTGTTGCGGTGGCAGGTCCGCACCAGGATGCACCCTTCCGCCAGGAGCGCCGCCGTCCCGAACGAGTACTCGTCGGCACCGAGCAGGGCGGCGACCAGGACGTCACGGCCGGTCTTCAAGCCGCCGTCCACCCGGACGCGGACGCGGCCACGGAGGCCGTTGAGCCGGAGCGTCTGCTGGGTCTCTGCCAGGCCCAGCTCCCACGGCATCCCGGCGTGCTGGATCGACGACAGCGGCGACGCTCCGGTCCCGCCGTCGTGGCCGGAGATCTGGACCGCATCGGCGAGGCCCTTGACGACCCCGGCGGCGATCTGCCCGACGCCGACCTCGGCGACCAGCTTCACCGAGACGTCCGCCCGGGGGTTGACCTGCTTCAGGTCGTAGATCAGCTGCGCGAGGTCCTCGATCGAGTAGATGTCGTGGTGCGGTGGGGGGCTGATCAGCGTCACGCCGGGCGTGGTGTGTCGTAGCCGCGCGATCTCCTCGCTGACCTTGTGACCGGGGATCTGCCCGCCCTCTCCGGGCTTGGAGCCCTGCGCCATCTTGATCTGCAGCTCGTCGGCGAACGACAGGTACTCGGGGGTGACGCCGAAACGCCCCGACGCCACCTGCTTGATGGCGCAGTTGCGGTCCACCGCGGTGCCGCGGGTGCGGTACCGCGCCGGGTCCTCGCCCCCCTCCCCGGAGTTGGCCCGACCGCCGATCATGTTCAGTGCGATCGCCAACGTCTCGTGGGCCTCCGCGGACAAGGCACCGTGCGACATCGCACCGGTCGAGAAGCGCCGCGCGATGGCGCTGACCGGCTCGACCTCGTCGAGGCCGACGGGTTGGACGCCACGGCGCAACCGCAGCAGGTCGCGGGGCGCGACGTGCGGGCGGTGGGCGATCAGCTCAGCGAACCGTTCGTACAGCTCGTACCGGCCCTCGGCGGTGGCGCGTCCCAGCAGGTGCGCGGCGCGTTCCTCGGCGGTGGGCAGGCCACGCTCGCCGTCCGGTCCGAACGGCTCCATCTTGGCCTTCTTGCCCAGTCCCAGCGCGTCGTGCAGCGCCCCGACCACGTCGGGGTTGATGTCGTGGTACTCCTCGCCCCGACGGCTGAACTTGATCACGCTCGGGCTCGGCAAGGTGATGTCACCGTCGGTGACCGGCGCGGCGAACGCGTCCGCGTGCTGGCGGAGCACGTCCTCAGCGAGATCGTCGAACGTCAGCCCCCCGAGCTGGCTCACGGTCCCGGTCAAGCACAGGTCGACCACCTCGGCGCCGAGGCCCACGGCCTCGAAGATCTGCGCACTGCGGTAGGCATCGACCGTGGAGATGCCCATCTTCGACAGGATCTTCAGAACGCCGTCCTCGAGCGCCGTGCGGTAACGCTCCTGCGCGTCGCCGCCGGACAAGTCGTCGCCGCGGATCAGACCCTCTTCGGCCAGGTGTGCGAACGTCTCGAACGCCAACCTGGGCACGATCGCGTCGGCGCCGTAGCCCAGCAGGCAGGCCATGTCGTGCGTCTCGCGGCCTTCGTCCGTCTCGGCCACCAGGCTGGTCCGCGTCCGCAGCCCCTCACGCAGCAGCCGCTGGTGGACCGCCCCGACCGCCAGCAGGATCGGGATGCGGCAGCGTTCCTCATCCGACCCGACGTCGCTGACCACGACGATGCCCGCGCCACCACGCACGGCGGTGGCGGCCTCGTCGCCGAGGCGGATCAGGGCAGGCCGCAGCCCGCCGGGGCCCTCGGCGACCGGGAAGGTCGCGTCGACCGCCTGCACGGCGAACGGGATGTCGGCGTCGAGGACGATCCCCCGCAACCCGTCGGGGTACAGCAGGAACGACTCGAGCTCGACCAGCCGTGCGGCTTCCGACGTCTCCTCCAAGATGGGGCGGCGCGGCCCGAGCAGCGTCCGCAGGCTCATCACCTCGTTCTCGCGCAGGTGATCGATCGGTGGGTTGGTGACCTGAGCGAACCGTTGCTTGAGGTAGTGGGTGACGGGGCGGTGCCACTGCGCGACCGGCGGCATCGGGGTGTCCTCGCCCATCGAGGAGGTCGGTTCCTTGCCTTCGGTCGCCATCGGCCGCAGGATCGAGGTGAGTTCCTCCTTGGTGAAGCCGTACGCCAGCTGGCGGCGGGACACGTCCTGGGCGACCACCTCGACGGGCCGTCCGGCGGCGGCCGGCTTGAGCTCGGCACGGAGCCACTGCCCGTACGGGGCCTGGCCGGCGAGCCGCTGCTTGATCTCGACGTCCTCCTGCAGGCCGCCCTCGGACGGGTCGACGCAGACCATCTGCCCGGGGCCGAGGCGTTCGCGACGAACGGTGCCGTGCCCGCCGGGGCGCGTGGGCGTCGCGGCGGTGCGGACCGCCCCGACCTCGGAGCAGGCGATCACGTAGCCGTCCTCGCAGATGAGGTAGCGCAGCGGCCGCAGCCCGTTGCGGTCCAGCGCCGCACCGACCCGGCGACCGTCGGTGAAGATCACCCCGGCGGGACCGTCCCAGGGCTCGACCAGGCAGGAGTGGTAGCGGTAGAAGTCGCGAACGGCCGGGTCGGTGGCGCGCTGGCCCTCCCATACCGCCGGTACCAGCATGGCCAGGCCGTGGCGGACGTCGCGGCCGCCGCGGACCAGCAGCTCCAGGGCGTTGTCCAGCTTCGCGGAGTCGGACTGGTCTGTTTCGATGACCGGGTGGATCAGCTCGGCGTCGACCCAGTCCGCGCCGAGGTCGGCTTCACGCGCGCGCATCAGGTTGACGTTGCCGTCGATCGTGTTGATCTCGCCGTTGTGGCACAGCATCCGGTACGGCTGCGCCCGTTCCCACGTCGGAGCGGTGTTCGTCGAGTACCGCGAGTGGAAGATCACGAAGCCGGAGGCGAAGCGTTCGTCGGCGAGGTCGAGGTAGAAGGGTCCGAGGTCCTCACCGTTGCACAGCGCCTTGTACGTCACCGTCCGCAGCGACCACGACGCGGCGTAGTAGCGCACCCCGGCCGTCGCGCAGGCCGTCCGGGCCCGGCGACGGGCGCGGAAGGTGGCCCGCTGGGCGTCGTCGTCGTCCACGTCCGCCGAGCGGACGAACAGCGCCTGGACCAGATGCGGCAAGGTGCGCCGGGCGATCTCACCGATCGCGTCGGCGTCGACGGGGACGGGGCGCCACGCGACGAACTCCAGGCCCTCGGCACGGAGGGCGTCGAGCACGGCGCTGCGTGCGACGTCGCGCGCCGCCTCGCCGTCGGCGTCGTCGCGGGCGTCGAGGAACAGGAACGCGACCCCCAGCCGGTCTGGATCGACCGTCGCGCCTGTCAGCCGCTCGGCTTCCGCGGCCAGCAGCTGCCGGGGCAGCTGCGCCATCAGGCCGGCGCCGTCACCGCTCTTGGCGTCCGCTGCGACCGCTCCCCGGTGGGTGACGCCGCACAGGCCCTCCAAGCCCATCTGCACCGTCTCGCGGCGCGGCCGGCCGTCGACGTGAGCGACGAACCCGATGCCGCACGCGTCACGTTCGAAGCGGGCGTCGTACAGCCCCGGCCCGGTCGGGGCAGGTCGCTGGCCGGTCATACCGTGTCTCCTCCAGTCCGGTCACGCCCGTGTCCGGGTCGGTGCGTCGGTGGCGCGCACGTCACCGTCCGAGCCACCGTTGGCTGACGACCGCGCCTCGACGTCCTCGACCACGATCCCCGCCGCAGACGCAGACAACGGCGCCCCACCACGCGGAGCGCCGTTGCTCGGGGCGTGAGCGTACAGGCGGGGCGGCGACCGCAGCAACAGGATCGGCTCGGCGACCGCCCGTGGGTGGGGTCAGGTGTCCTCGCCGAGGCGGATGCGCCCGTCGATGCGGTCGAGGAGCTCCAGCAGATCCGCGCGGAAGGTCTCCAACTGTCCGTGCACGCCGGTCACCGCCTCTTCCACGGCGTTGCGCATCCGCGTGAGGGACGACTTGGCCGAGGAGATGTTCTGCAGCTGGCGGCGAGCCGCCTCGACGTCGTCACGGACGCCCCGGACGTCGACGTCGCCGCCGTCGTCAGCCAGGTCCGCCAGTGCCCAGAAGCGCGCCAGCCGGTAGGCGACCTGCAAGCACAGGGCATCCTCGGTGTCCTTGTCGAGCAGGCACACGTAGCGGCCCCCACCGTGCTCCCCGAACGGGGCAGCGCCCGACGGCAGGTGCGCGTCGCGGCTGTACACCGCGATCGCCGCAGCGGCCCCGCGGTTGTCGCGGGCGTGATCCAGCTCTCGCAGGATCGGGGTGAGCCCCACGGCCGCGTCCTTGGCCTCGAACACCAGGCGGACCATCGCCCCGCGGGTGTCGCGGGCGTTGAGCGTGACGACCACGTCGCCGACCTTCCGACCGCCCACGCCGGTCGCGTCTCCCGTCGGTTCGGCGGTGTCGCCGAGCACAGCGGCGATACGGCTGACGGCCGCGAACACGAGCTCCTCGTAGGCGCGACCTTTCGCGGTCCCCCTCTCACGTTCGTCGGCGCGCGCCTGGCTGGCGGCCCGCTCCGCGGCGGCGTGCGCGGAGATCTCCGTGCGGTAGTCCTCCAGCTGCCGGCGCAGCCGCTCGAAGCCGCCGTCGATCTGCTCCTTCCAGCTGATCAGCGGACTCGACCGGTCGGTGACGTCCAGGATGCGGTGCAGCGTGGAGTCGTCCCCGTCGAGGTGCTCGGCCAGCAGGTCGCGGATGCGGCTCACGGCGCTGTCGCGTCGGTTGGGGTCGAACAGCTCCGCCACCGCCCCGTCCTGGCCCAGGTAGCGCTCCAGGGCGGCCCGGAGTGCCCCGCCGTCCTCGGAGAACGCGGCGTCGAGCGCCTCGTGCAGCTGCCGCACCCGCTCCTCGAGCACGTCCTGCAGCTGCCGGGCCAGCCGTTGGAACTCCTTGTCGACGACATCGACGTTGACCGACACGCCGGCTGTCGACAGCGCCACCACGCCGACCTTCACCGCGGCCTCCAACACGTCCGCGAGGTCACCGCCCGCATCCTCGGCGAGGCGATCCTCGAAGTAGCGCACGACCTCGGGGGCGCCGGTCCGCCAGTCGGTCACCCGCAGGGCACCGTCGACCACCGCGACGTGCCTGTTGGGAGCAGCGGTGTCACGGAGCCGAACCCCTCCGTCCGCGCTGGTCATCGTTCACGCCTCCTGATCGTCACGCTCGTGATCGTCACCCTCGAGATCGGGTCGCACGTCCTGGCACCGCGTGCGCCGGTCGCGGACCTTGCGACGTGGTGACCACGGTACGAGCGCCGGGCGACATCTCCGAGGAACCGGTGCACGGCGCGCGGTGGGTCCGGCCCGCCCGCTGTTGCGTGCAGCTGCCGCGCCACCGAGCACACCCGACGCGTGGGCGGCTGCGGTTGCCCCGCTAGGCTCGCCGGAACCCACCAGGAGAGACAGATGCGGGCAGGACGCTGGGTGACCGTCACAGCGGCGTTGACGTTGGCGCTGGCCGCCTGCGGGGACGGTGAACCGGAGGAGGAGTCCACGCCGACCCCGACCGCGACCGTCGGCATGGAGGCCACGCCACCGGTCGATGGCCTCGAGCACGTCGTGCTCGGGGCGACCTTGACCGGTGAGGCGGAGGTCCCAGAGCCAGGCGACCCCGACGGAGTCGGGACGGCGAAGGTCGACACCCCCGGCCCGGGCAGCATCTGTTACAACCTGAGCGTCGAGAACATCGACGAGCCCGCCGCCGCACACATCCACGAGGGCACCGAGGACGAGGCGGGCGACATCGTCGTCGACTTCGCCCCGACGTTCACCGCGGAGGACGGCGAGTTCACCGCCAACGGTTGCGTCGACGTCGACCAGGCCCTGGTCGACGAGATCTTCGCCGACCCGGCCGCCTTCTACGTCAACGTCCACAACGAGGCGTACCCGGCCGGGGCGGTCCGCGGCCAGCTGGAGGAGCAGGGCCCGGCCTGAGCCGACCGACCGTCACATCAGCAGCTGCCGCACGGCCTCGGTGACGTTGGCGGGACGGAAGGGCTTGAGAACGAACCCCTTGGCGCCGGCAGCCCGCGCCCGGCCTTCCTCCTCCAGGATCGACACCACCAGGACGGGGATCTGACGGGTGACGACGTGATCACCGAGCGCACGGAGCACCTGGAAGCCGTCGACCGGGTTCATGCGCAGGTCGAGGATCACGACGTCGGGGGGATCGGCCAGCGCAGCGTCGATCCCCTCCTGGCCACCCGGCGCGACCTCGACGCGGAACCCCTCCTTCTGGAGCTGGGCGCGGATCAAGTCAGCGATGTCCTGATCATCCTCGATGATCAGGATGCGTCCGGCGGACGGCTCGGCGCTCACGGGTACACCTCCGTCGCGGTCTCAGGAGACCGAAGACAGCTCCTCTCGCTCCGCTCCCGCGGAGCGTCGCTCACGAGGCTCGCTCGATCGCCGGGAGCAGCGCGTCACGCAGCCCAGGCGCCGTGAACGGTTTGGTGATGTGGTCGACGTCCAGGTCGGCCGCGAGCCGCTCGAGCTCCTCCGGCGCGATGGCCGACAGCAGGAACACCCGCCCCGGTTCGCACCCGGCCGCGCGCAGCGAGCGCAGGAACGTGGGGCCGTCCATGGACGGCATCGACACGTCGAGCAACATCACGTCGATCCCACCACCCTCACAGTGGGCGCGCGCCTCGTCCACCGTCGCAGCCGTGACGACCTCGTGGCCCCAGGCACGGACGTTGGCCGACACCAGCAGGAGCACGGACGGCTCGTCGTCAACGACCAGGAACCGCATCGGCCCCCCCTTCCGGCAGCCGCACACAGAACCGCGCCCCGTGCGGCTCGTTCTGTTCGTACCAGATGTCACCGCCCTGCACGGTGACCAGCCCCCGGGTGATGGCCAGACCCAGACCGGTCCCGTGCGACGAGCGCGTGTACCCGGATTCCGCCTGAGCGAACTTCTCGAACAGCTTGGGCTCGAACGACGACGACACCCCCGGGCCGTGATCGGCCACCGTGATCTGGACGGCACCGTCGGCCCAGTACGCCTCGACGGTGATGGGCGGCTCGCCGTACTTGCTCGCGTTACCGACCAGGTTCACCAGGATCCGTTCGAGGTGGTCGGGATCGGCGTGAACGGTCAGGTCATCGTCGACGTTGACGGACACGGACGCCGCGACGTCTCCCAGATCGCTCAAGGTCTGCTTCAGGAGAGGCGCCACCTCGATGTCGCGCCGGCGTACCTCGATCACACCGGATTCCAACCGCGAGATCGCCAGCAGGTCGTTGACCAGCCGCGACAGCCGGTCGGCCTGCCGCTCGATCACCTCCAGGTACTGCGTCTTCTCCGCGTCGGGAGTGGAGTCCCAGTACTCGCGCATCATCGACGCGAAGCCCAGGATCGACGTCAGCGGCGTCCGTAGCTCGTGGGAGACCACCGACACGAACGAGCTCTTGGCGTCGCTGGCGACCTCGAGCTCCTCGTTGGCGCGCTCGAGCTCGCGCGTGTAGCGCCGCACCGCGGCGGCGTAGCGGTCACGTTCGGCGATGACGCCGACGTGGTACAGGGACAGGGCCACCAGTGGGACCGCGTAACCCAGGATCTTGTAGGCGTGCGCCACGTCGAAGGCGGCGTCGTACAGCTGCGTCGAGAAACCCATGATGACCTGCCCGGCCGCAGCGATCGCAGCCGCGATCGTCACCCACCACATCATCCGATCACCGGTGCGGATGTGGTGACGGAGCAGCACGAGCGCGGCGACCCCCAGGACCGCGCCGGAGAAGAAGTCCGCCGGGCGGGCGATCAGGTTCTCCGGCAGGACGAGCCGCGGGAGGGTGGTCAGCTGCGCGGCGAAGGCCGTCAGTGCCGCGCTCATCGCGATGGCAGCGCACGCGGCCGCGATCACCGTCCGCAGGCGCTCGGGACGGTCCTGCGCCCACATCCGTCCCGCAAACACCGGAGCGCCCAGCAGGAGCATCGCCATCATGAACCGTCCGGTCACGGAGGTGCCGGCGATCAGCAGCTCCAGAGACAGCCCCGCCGGCCAGCCCCGCGCCGCCACCAACGCCAGCGTGCCGTGGACCACATCGGCGGTTCCGTTGGCGAAGAACGCGAGCCCGATCAGCAGGTCGGTGCGCTCGGCCAGGGCCGAGTAGCGCACGGTTATCGCGATGCCGGCCATCAGACCGACCACGCCTCCGACCAGTTCGAGCCCCGCGTGGAAGCTGGCGTCGCCGAGGTACGCGGAGTCACGCAGCCACGGAAGCGGCAGGAGCAGCACCACCGCGAGCAGCGCCAGGGACGCCACAGGGACAGCTATCCGCCGGGCTGCCGCCCGGTCGTGTCTCCCCGGCTGGTCGGCCACCTGCGCGATCCTCGTGTCCTTCCCGGTCACGGCCTGGTGCGGGTGAGGACGGCTCGCCCGCTCGCCACGTCGAGTTGCGCTTGTCGGCGCGTTCGAAAGCTCCCGGGCGCCGCTCCCCGTCTGACCTAACGGTCGAGGGCGTCGGACAGCAACGTCCGAGCGATCACCCGCAACGCCAACACCTCGTCGGCGCCTTCGAAGATCGACAGCACCCGGGCGTCGACGAAGTACCGGGACACGGCGAACTCCTCGGCGTAGCCCATCCCCCCGTGCAGCTGCTGCGCTTCGCGCGTGACCCACTCGGCGACACGACACGCCAGCTGTTTGACCATGGAGGCTTCCAGCTGTCCCTCGCCCTTGGCCAGCAGGCGCGCCGCACGCATCGTCAGCTGACGACAGGCGGCCAGCTGGTAGGCCATCCGTGCCAGCTTCGCGCGGGTCAGCTGGTAGTCGCTGAGCGTGGCCCCGAACACCTCGCGCTGTCGGGTGTAGGCCACCGCGTCCTCCAGCGCGGCCTGCATCAGGCCGTTGGCACGCGCAGCTGTCTGCAGCCGTCCCGCCGCGAACGCCTGCATCTGCAGGTAGAAGCCCCGGCCTTCACCGTCGTCCCCCCCGATGAGGTCGTCGTGTGGGACCCGCCAGCCGTCGAAGGACACCTCGAACGAGTGCATCCCGCGGTAGCCGATGGTGGGGATCGCGCGTGCGTCGAGCACGCCGCCGTCCTGCTCGACGTGGAAGCTGTGGCCAGGGAACGACGGCTTGTCCACCACGAACAGGGACAGGCCGCGGTGCCCCTTCGAGCGGTCGGGGTTCGTGCGGGCGAGCAACAGCAGGTACTCGGCCTTCCCGGCGAACGTGCACCAGGTCTTGACCCCGTCGATGACCCACTGGTCTCCGTCGCGGGTCGCGCTGGTGGTGAGCATCGCGACGTCGGAGCCGTGATCGGGTTCGGTCACCGCCACAGCGCACAACTTGTCCCCGGTGGCGATCGGCGGGAGCCAGCGGCGTTTCTGCTCCTCGGTGCCCCCCCGCAGGATGGCGCTGACGATGATCTCCGGGCGCGTGATCAGCGAGCCTGCGGCACCCAACGACGCGCGTGAGAGCTCTTCGGTGACGACGACCATGCTGAGCATCTCACCGGAACCACCCTCGGCCATGCCGCCGTACTCGGCGGGAACCGACAGCCCGAACGTGCCCAGCTCTGCCAGGCCACGGATGATGTCGTCGGGGACGTCGCGATCCTGGCGGTGGATGTCCTCGGCGACCGGCTTGACGCGTTCGTCGGCGAAACGCCGGAACGTCTCGCGCACCATCTCGTGCTCTTCCGACAAGTGGCGAGGACCGGCGTCGGCCTTGGCGATGACGTGGTCGGCGATCGCCGACAGCAGATCAGGGTCACGTCCCGCGGCGACCGCGTCGCCGGCTGGTCCCGGCAGCGCGGCCGCGTCGAGACCGAACTGCTCCCAGCGGCCCGCGGTGCGGCCGATCAGGTCGGCGGCCACGTCGGCGGCGAACGCCAACGCCACGGCCGCCTCGTGCTGACCTTCCTGCCCGTAGGTCAGCAGCTCCTCGGCTGCGGCCACGGCCGACGCGGCCGAAGCCAGGTCGTACAGCACCACCTGGTGACGATCCATCTCCTCGACGGAGACCGAGCCGCGCCCGGCGGTCCGCGACGCCAACTGTCGGGCGGAGGTGTCGACGACGTCTCGAAGCGCGGCCACGACGGTGCGTGCGCGATCCAGGTGCGTCACGGGGACACCTCCGTCGCGCCACTCCTGCGGAGCGTCGCTCACGCGGTCTCCTTCCTGACCGGAGCTCGAGGGCAGGGGTCGCCGGTTGCGGTCACCCACCGCCGGGTTCGCCGCCACCCTCTGCGTCACGGGCAACCAGTGCCGCCCCGATCGCCCCGCCGGCATCGCCGAGCGCGGCCGACACGATCTCGACCCGGGCCGGTTGCAGGAACAGCGCGGGCCGGGCGGCCGACTCGACCTTGGTGATGAACAGCCGCCCGAGGCGATCGGCGAGCCCGCCGCCGATCACGACGCGTTCGACGTCGAGGAGGTTGACCGCCGAGGCGATGCCCTTCGCCAGGGCTTCGGCGCCCCAGTCGATCAGGTCGGCCGCCACCGGATCGCCGCGGTCGTACGCCTCCTTGAACACCTGGGAGGTCAACCGGTCGCTGCCGAGCTCGTCGGCGATGCGGAACAGCGACGTGTGCCGTCCCTCGTCGAGAGCCCGGCGGGCGGCATGCTCCATCGCCCGGCGACCGATGTAGGCCTCGACGCAGCCCCGCCGGCCGCACGGGCAGACCGCGCCGCCGCGCTCGACGACCGTGTGGCCGAACTCCCCGGCGGCCCCGAACGCGCCCTCGTACAGCGTGCCGTCGAGGATCAGCCCGCCGCCGACCCCGGTCCCGACCCACACCATGATGAGGTGGTCGGCGCCCCGGCCGGCACCCAGGCGGTGCTCTCCGACCGCCACGGCCGTGACGTCGTTCATGATGCGGATCGGCGGGGCGAACTGTTGGCTGAGCATCTCAGCCAGGCGGAAGCGCTCGGTCCACCCCGGGACGTTCACCGCCTGGCCGACCGTGCCGTCGGTCACCACGCCGGGCGAGCCCACGCCGATGCCGGACAGTTCGTCGGTCGCCACCCCCGCCCGGTCGGCCGCCTCGTGGACGCTGGCGACGATCACCTCGACGACCGCGGTGCGGTCACCGGTGGTCGGGGTGCGCATGCGGGCCGTGCTGATGACCTCGTCGCCCTCATCGAGGACGACGGTGTGCATCCACCTGCCCCCGATGTTCACGCCGAGCGTTGCCACGATCGATCCTCCGCCCCGAAGGAGGGCCCAGCGTACAGACGAAGCGCGCGGCGAACGCGGTCGACGAGCCCGCTGTTCGGGCGCGGCGATCGTGGTGTCGACGACCCGGCCGGCTGCCAGGAGCGCGCGTGGCCTAGCATCGGGGCAAGCGAGCGCGGAGGAGCCCCCTTGCTCGACGCACGCACCGTCCCGCCACCGCCCACCAACGAGCCGGTCCGCGACTACGCCCCAGGCTCGGTCGAGAAGGCGAGCCTGAAGGAACGGCTCGCTGCGCTACGCAAGGAGACCGTCGAGGCGCCCTGCGTGATCGCCGGGCGGGACGTGACCACCGGATCGACGTTCGAGGTCCGTGCCCCCCACGACCGAGGCCTGCACCTCGCGACGGTGCACGCCGCCGGCATCGACCAGGTCAACGCCGCGATCGAAGCGGCGTTGTACGCCAAGCAGGACTGGGCCGCGCTGCCGTTCGAGGAGCGTGCCGCGGTGCTGCTCCGCGCCGCCGAGCTGCTCGCCGGCCCGTGGCGCGACACCCTCAACGGGGCCACCATGCTCGGCCAGTCCAAGACCGTCCACCAGGCCGAGATCGACTCGGCGTGCGAGCTGATCGACTTCCTCCGCTTCAACGTGGCGTTCGCCGCCGACATCCTGGCCGAACAGCCCCTGAGCAGCCCAGGCGTGTGGAACCGGGTCGACCACCGCCCGCTCGAGGGCTTCGTCCTGGCGATGACCCCGTTCAACTTCACGTCGATCGCGGGGAACCTGCCCATCGCTCCGGCCCTGATGGGCAACACCGTGGTGTGGAAGCCGTCCGAGAAGCAGGCGTTCTCGGCGCACTTCTTCATGCGGCTGCTGCAGGCGGCGGGCCTGCCCGACGGCGTGATCAACCTGGCCCACGGCGACGGGGAGCTGGTGTCGGATGTGTGCTTCGACCACCCCGAGTTCGCCGGGCTCCATTTCACCGGGTCGGCCACGGTGCTGCAGGCGCTGTGGCGGAAGATCGGCGGCAACGTCCGCAGCTACCGCAACTTCCCCCGCATCGTCGGCGAGAGCGGAGGCAAGGACTTCGTGGTCGCGCACGCCTCGGCGGAGACCGACGCGCTCGTGACCGCGCTGACGCGCGGGGCGTTCGAGTACCAGGGCCAGAAGTGCTCGGCCGCTTCGCGCGCCTACCTGCCGGCGTCGACGTGGGCGGCGGTCCGCGACCGCCTGGTCGACGTCACCCGGTCTCTGCCGATGGGCGACGTCACCGACTTCCGCAACTTCATGGGTGCGGTGATCGACCGCAGCGCGTTCGAGAAGCACCGCGCCGCCATCGAGGAGGCCCGCCACGAGGCCGACGTGGGGATCCTGGTGGGTGGCGGCGCCGACGAGGGCGAGGGCTGGTTCGTCCAGCCCACGATCCTGACGACCAGCGACCCCTACTACCGCACGATGAGCGAGGAGCTATTCGGCCCCATCTTGACCGTCTTCGTGTACAACGACAGCGCCTGGGAATGGGCGCTCGACCTGGTCGACACCACCTCGCCGTACGGGCTGACCGGTTCGGTGTTCGCGACCGATCGTGGCGCGATCCTCGAGGCCAGCCAACGCCTGCGCTACGCCGCCGGGAACTTCTACATCAACGACAAGCCCACCGGCGCGGTCGTCGGCCAGCAGCCGTTCGGCGGGGCGCGGTCGTCGGGCACCAACGACAAGGCCGGTTCGAAGACCAACCTGCAGCGGTGGGTCAGCCCGCGCGCGATCAAGGAGACGTTCGTCCCGCCGACCGACCACACCTACCCGCACATGGGTCAGGAGTGAGCGCACCCGGCGGTCGCGGCGCGAGACGTCCCGTCGCGGTCGTGTTCGACGTGAACGAGACGCTGTTCGCCCTCGATCACGTCGGCGACGCTTTCGAGTCGATCGGCCTGCCCGGCTCGGCGTTGGACCTGTGGTTCGCACGGACGCTGTCGGACGGGTTCGCGCTGGCGGCGACGGCGGACTTCGCCACGTTCTCCGACCTGGCCCTGTACCACCTGGACCGGATCACGCGTTCGTTCGGCCTGGAGCACGACGAGGCGACGCTGGAACACGTGCTCGACGCCTTCCAGGAGCTGGATGTCTACCAGGACGTCGCCCCCGCGTTGCAGCGGCTGAACGAGGCCGGAACGCGGGTCGCGACGCTGACCAACGGCAGCGCCGACATCACCCGTGTCCTGCTGCGCCGCCACCGGCTGGAGGCGTTGGTGGAGCGCTGTTTCGCGGCTGCGGAAGCAGGTGCGTGGAAACCGCGCGCCGAGCCCTACCGCTTCGCGGCGCAGGAGCTGCGGCTAGCGCCGGCGGACTGCGCCATGGTGGCGGTGCACTCCTGGGACGTGCACGGCGCGAAACGCGCCGGGCTCACCGCCGCGTGGGTGTCTCGGCTCGAGGGCCGCCACGTCCCTCAGATGCACGACGCGGACGTCACCGCACGTCGCCTCGACGAGGCGATCGACGGTCTCCTGGCGCTCCCACCCGCGGCCTAGTACCGCTCGGCCAGTTCTCCCGACCCGTGGCAGCGCTTATCCTGCGTGCATACCAACACGCCGGCGATGGGGACGAGGCCGCGAGCATGAGGCGACGAAGACACGGCCGGCTGGTCGGCGTGGCTGGGGCGGCGATGCTGTTCCTCGCCGCCTGCGGGCAGGGCCAGGAGCAAGGCGCTCCAGGATCGCCTGGCGCTGCGACCGCGGAAGCGACGGGCCAGATCACCGCGTCGCTCGGCCTCAAGAGCCCCATCAAGGTGGAGATGCAGGCGGACGGCATCAGGATCGCGGCCGCCGACGAGCACAACCGGGGTGCCGGCCACTTCGACATCATGATCGACGTGGGTTGCGTGACCCCCGGGGAGGTCATCCCGAGCGACGCCGCGCACGTCCACGTCTCGGACGGGACGAGCACCACCGCGCTGGAGCTGCCCCCCGGCCAACACACCCTGTGCCTGCAGGTGGCCACCGTCGAGCACGTCGCGCTCGATGCCACCGACGAGATGATCGTCACCGTCCAGAAGCCGGCGGGAGAGTGACCCCCACCGTGACCGGGCGAGGCGCGTCACGTCCGGGGCAGGCGGGCGGCGTGGACGTGGTGCAAGCGGACCTGCCCGCGGGCGACGAGCGCCTGATCCGCCCGTGTGAACCAGACCTGCCACACCTGCTGGCTGCGGCCGCGGTGCACGGGCTCGGCCACCGCCTGTAACCGACCGTCGCGGTGCGGCCGGAAGAAGTCGGTCGTGTTGGACACGCCGACCACCACGATGTCGTCGTCGAGGTTGTGGCGGACCCAGACGGTCCCCGCGACGCCCGCCAGGCTCTCGGCGACGGCGGCGTACACCCCGCCGTGCACGACGCCGTGGGGCTGGTGGTGTCGCTCCCCCGCCTCCAGCGCGGCCACGACCCGGTCGGGACCCACCTCGACGTACTCGAGCCCCAAGAGCGACCCGACGTTGTCACGGTCGAGTAGCGACGCCACCACGTCGTCAGACGGCTCCGCGGCCCTCACGCCGCACCCACCAGCTCACCCTGAGCGATCCCCCCGCGCAGGCCCGTGAGCCGGACCCGGACGACGTCTTCGATCAGCGATCGCGTGCCGCGGAAGGCGACCTTGACGTTGTTGCCGGCGGTCGCCTGCAACCAGCCGTTGCCCCGGTCGATCTCGACGACCACATCCAGCTCGGTGCCGATCAGCGAGGCGTGGAACCGATCGCGGAGGCGCTCCCCGAGGGCGATCAGCTCGCGGGAACGGGCCTTCTTCTCCTGCGGGGGGACGTCGTCGCGCATGGTGTCGGCGCTGCGCGTCCCCGGGCGGGGCGAGTAGCGGAACACGTGCAGCTTGGCGAACCCGACCTCCTCGACCGTCGCCAAGGTCGCGTCGAAGTCGGCGCGGGTCTCGCCGGGGAAGCCGACGATCACGTCGGTCGACAGGCCGAGGTGCTCGAGCGCCGTGCGGGCGTGGTCCACCCGCTGGCGGAAGGTCGCGACGTCGTAGCCGCGTCCCATCGCGGCGAGGATCGCGTCGGACCCGCTCTGCAGCGGGACGTGCAGATGGCGGCACACGCGCGGGTCGCCCGCCATGGCCGCGACCAGGGTGGGGGTGACCTCCAGCGGCAGCACGGACGACAGACGCAGCCGCTGCAGGCCGTCGACCTCGACCAGGATCCGCTCGACCAGGTGCGCCAAGCCCTCGCCGTCACCGAGGTCGTGACCGTACTTGCCCAGGTGAACCCCGGTCAGGACCGCCTCGCGGACACCGTCGGCGACGCGACGGCGGACGTCACCGATCACCTCCCCGGCGTCACGCGACCGCAGCGGCCCACGCGTGGCCGGGATGATGCAGAACGCGCAGTGGACGTCGCACCCGGTCTGCACCCGGATCGAGACCCGGGTGTGCAGCCGCCTGGTGGCATCCTCGGGCCCTGCGCCGACCAGCGCTTCGGCCGGTGTGGGGGCCAACGCCGGTTCGCGGGCGAACACCACGTCCGCGAGCCGTTCCTTGTCGGCGTTGGTGACGACCAGATCGACGCCGTCGATGTCGTTCACCGCGTCCGGTTCGGCGGTGGCGTAACAGCCGGTGACCACGATGGTGGCGTCCGGGTGGCGGGCCACCGCCCGGCGGATCAGCTTCCGCGACGTCGCGGTCGACTCGCGGGTCACCGCGCAGGTGTTGACGACCACCAGCCGGGCAGCGCCGTCCTCGTCGAGCCGGTAGCCGCGCTCGACCAGGGACGCCAGGGCCTCCTCCGTCTCGGCCTGGTTGAGGCGGCAGCCGACCGTGGCGAACGCCACACCGTGGCTGTGACCCTCCTCCCCCGGCGACCACTCCGCGGGGTCGAGGGCACGGTCATGTGCGGTGACGACGAGAGGGAGGGATCGGCGCATGGCAGCGCGGATGCTACCGAGGCGCCCGCCGGCGCCGGCCGGTTCGCGAGCGAGGAGGGTCCGCGGTCGCGCCGACGCCCCGCCTGTGGTGTGATGCGCCAACTCGCCAGGATCACGGGCCACGCTCGCGGACGGGAGGACGCCATGGCAGACCCACGCCACCGCAGCCGTGAGGTGACCGAGGGGTTCCGGCGAGCGCCGGCCCGGGCGATGCTCCGCGCGGTCGGGATGACCGACGAGGACTTCGCCAAGCCCCAGGTCGGTGTCGCGTCATCCTGGAACGAGGTGACCCCCTGCAACCTGCCGCTGGATCGGCTCGCCAAGCAGGCCAAGGAGGGAATCCGTGACGCGGGCGGGTTCCCGATCGAGTTCGTCACGGTCGCCGTCTCCGACGGGATCGCCATGGGCCACGAGGGCATGCGCGCCTCGCTGGTGTCGCGCGAGGTGATCGCCGACTCGGTCGAGACGGTGATGCACGCCGAACGCCTCGACGGCATGGTGACGTTCGCGGGGTGCGACAAGTCGCTCCCGGGGATGGTGATGGCCGGGGTGCGCCTGAACGTCCCCACGGTTTTCCTCTACGGCGGCTCGATCCTCCCCGGGCAGTTGCACGGCCGCGACATCACCATCCAGGACGTGTTCGAGGCTGTCGGGGCGCACGGGCGCGGCGCCATGTCCGACGACGAGCTCGCCGCGATCGAGCACAACGCCTGCCCCGGTGAGGGGTCCTGCGCGGGGATGTTCACGGCCAACACGATGGCGTCGGCGATCGAGGGGCTGGGGCTGTGCCTGCCGGGGTCGGCGTCTCCGCCGGCGCCTGACCCTCGCCGTGACGACCTGGCGCGCCACTCCGGCGCGGCCGTCGTCGCCCTCCTCGAGGCGGGGATCCGCGCACGCGACATCGTCACCCGCGCGGCCTTGGAGAACGCCCTCAGCGTCGTGATGGCCGTCGGTGGTTCGACCAACGCGGTCCTGCACCTGCTGGCGATCGCCCGCGAGGCGGAGGTGGACTTCACCCTCGACGACTTCGACCGGATCGGGCGACGGGTTCCGCACATCGCTGACACCAAGCCGGCGGGCCGGTTCGTGATGACCGACCTGGACCGCATCGGTGGGGTCCCGGTGGTGATGCGGGAGCTGCTCGGGGCGGGGCTGTTGCACGGTGACGCGCTGACCGTGACCGGGCGGACCGTCGAGGACAACCTGCGTCAGCTGGATCCGCCCGCGCCCGATGGTCAGGTGGTCCGCCGCGTGTCGGACCCGATCCACGCCGACGGGGGGCTGGCGATCCTGCGTGGGTCGCTGGCCCCGGACGGGGCGGTGGTCAAGGTGGCCGGGATCCCACCCGAGCAGCACCGCTTCGAGGGCACAGCCCGGGTGTTCGACGGCGAGCAGGGTGCCATGGAGGCCGTCCTGACCGGGAGCATCGGCGACGGGGACGTGATCGTGATCCGTTGGGAGGGGCCCAAGGGGGGCCCGGGGATGCGCGAGATGCTGGCTGTCACCGCCGCGGTCAAGGGCGCCGGGCTGGGCACCTCGGTCGCGCTGGTCACCGACGGACGGTTCAGCGGCGCCACACACGGGTTCTGCATCGGCCACGTCGCGCCGGAGGCGGCCGACGGCGGACCGATCGCGCTGGTCAACAACGGCGACCGGATCAGCATCGACGTGCCGAGCCGCACGATGGACCTGCACGTCGACGCGGCGGAGCTGGCGCGCCGTCGGGCGCGGTGGGAGCCGCTCGAGCCGCGCTACACGCGGGGGGTGCTGGCCAAGTACGCCCGGACGGTGAGATCGGCTTCCGAAGGAGCTCCCACCAGCGTGTGAGCCGGGAGGCGAGAGACGGGTGCGGATCGACGAGCTGCGCTGGGTGTGCGAGGAAGCGGCCCGCGACCTGGTCTCGCGAGCCGACCGTCCGCTGCCGGCCGCCGTGGTGTTGCCGGGGCCGTCGGCGACACGCGTGGTCCGCCTCCCGGACCTCCCCGACAGCGACGCCGACAGGACAGCGGCCCTGCGCGCCGTCGCGCGTGACGAGGTGCTGGCCACCTCCACCCCCGCCTACGGGTTCGTCGCCGAAGCCGAGCTGGCCGACGGCACCGACGTGGTGGTGGTTATCTACGGGGCGCACGGCGCCCGCCCCGAGGTCACCGCCGCACCGTTCGAGGACGCCGGCCTCGGCGACTTCGTCGACGCGGAACCACTCGACCCCCACGCCCTGCCGTTCCTCCGCCCGCTGCAGGAAGCGGTCGAGCAGGTCCGTGAACCTCCCGCGCCGCCGGGCATCCCCGGGTTCGGCGGCTAGGAGATCAGCAGCTCCACCACCGCCTCGACGTCGCCCAGGTCGGCGACCGCCGCGTCGGGCTCCAGTGCGGCCAGCTCGTCCAGGGGGTGCTTGTTGGTGGCGACCAACAGGCACCGCGCGTCGGTTGCGCGGGCGCAGGCCAGGTCGCGGGGGCTGTCCCCGACCACCCACACGTCGGCCGACCTGAGGCGTACGCCGCGCAGGCGATGCAGCTTGCGCAACGCGACCGGGACCAGCTCCCGGCGGTCGTGATGGTCGCTGCCGTACGCCCCGACGGCGAGGTCGAGGGCGCCAGCCAGACCGAGCGCGGCGAGCTTGACCCGCGCGTTGGCCTCCAGGTTCCCGGTCAGGACCGACGCGACCACCGTGTCGATGTCGGCGAGCCGCCGCAGCAGCGTTTCCACGCCCACGAGGACCCGCCCCCGCGCACGGATCATCGGCTCGAGTGACGCCAGTTCCGAGGCGAAGTCGCCCAGCAGCTGCGGGACGAGCCGGTCGGCCGCCTCCGGGTCCATCCCGGCCGCAGCCAGCAGTTCGCGCGCGATCTGCGGGTCGGTCTTCCCGGTCATCGCGAACCCGTGCACGTC
This sequence comes from Actinomycetota bacterium, assembly GCA_030776725.1. NCBI lineage: Bacteria > Bacillati > Actinomycetota > Actinomycetota bacterium. The sequence continues at coordinate 4,464 of JALYHG010000185.1, read as the reverse complement.
GACATCGCAGGCACCGACACGCTCCAGAACCGCCGCGAACGCCTCTCGGGTGCCGGGGGTGGCGACCAGCGTCCCATCCACGTCGAACAGGACCAGCCTCGGCGAGCCCACCGCGTTCACACCCGCAAGGGGCCCAGGTCCAGCCCCGCGTCCTCGGCGGCTGCCCGGTACAGCGGCGCCAGCTGGTCGACCTGGTAGTGCGCGTTCAGCCCGCTGGGGTTGGGCAGGACCCACAGCTGCGCGTCACCGAGCTTGTCGTCCTGGCGGCCGACGTCGGCGTCCCGCCGCCCGAACGCCGTCCGGTACGCGCTGACCCCGACGACCGCCACGACCACGGGATCCCAGCGGCGCGTCTTGTCCTCGATGACGTCTCTGCCCTGGCGCAGTTCGTCAGGACCGAGTTCGCTGGCCCGCGCGGTGGCGCGGTCCACGAGGTTGGTGATCGCGATCCCCTTGTCGGTCAGGGCCTGAACCGCAGCGTCGTCGTACCCGTCGCTTGCGTCGAGCGGTCGGTCGATGATCCCGCCCAGGTACAGCGCCTTGTAGAACCGGTTCGCCGGGTGCGCGAAGTGGGCTCCGGTCGCTGCCGTCCACAGGCCCGGGTTGATCCCCACGAACAGCAGCCGGACCTGATCGCCGACGAGGTCGGGCACGGTCTCGTCACGGAACGACTCGAGTTCCTCACGGCGGAAGCCCACTCAGACGCCCCCCGGGGCGCCGCCGTGGTCCCCTCCGGGGGGTGCGACCACCTCGACGTCCCCCGCCCGGCGCCCATCCAGCGAGCGCACCCGCAGCACCCAACCGTCTTCCTCGACCACGTCGCCGGGCTGAAGCAGACGGCCCAGCCGTTCCGTGAGGTGACCGGAGACGGTCTCCGACTCCCCTTCGGCGAGGTCCAGGCCGGTGTGCTGCGCCAGCTCGTCCCGGCGCAACGTTCCGGGAACCAGCCAACGGTCCGAGCCCAGCTGCCGGACGGACTCGTGGCGGATCATCGGGTCGAATTCGTCCTCGATGTCGCCGACCAGCTCCTCGAGGATGTCCTCGAGCGTCACCAGTCCCGCCGTCCCGCCGAACTCGTCGAGGACCAGGACGGCGTGGGACCGCCCGCCCCGCATGTCGCGCAGCAGGCGTTCCAGGTCGCGGCTCTCGGGGACGGCTGAGATCGGGCGGAGGATGTCGGCCACGGACAGGTCAACGAGTTCGTCAGCGCCGCGGATCAGCACGTCCTTGACGTGCACGATCCCGACCACGTCGTCGATGTCGTCGTGGTAGACGGGCAGCCGGGTGAACCCCGTCTCACGCGCCAGGTTCAGCACGTCGTGGGCGCTGGCGGTGTCGGGCACGGCGTGCAGGTCCACGCGGGGCGTCATGGCAGCCTTGGCGTCGATGCGGTTGAGCGACAGGGCCGCGGTCAGCACCCGAGCGTCCTGCGGCTGCAGCATGCCCTCACGGTTGGATTCGCGGAGTAGCAACGCGATCTCGTCGGGCGTGTGCACCAGCCCCATCTCGTCCCGCGGTTCCACTCCGACCACGCGGAGCAACGCGTTCGCGGTGGCGTTCAGCGCCGTGATGATCGGGCGGAACGCCACGACGAACACCCGGAAGGCGGCTGCGAGCCGGAGCGAGACCGTCTCCGCGCTGGCCAGCGCGATGTTCTTGGGGACCATCTCGCCGACGACCATGTGCAGGAACACCACGATCGACAGACCGATCCCGATCGCGAGCGCGGGACGGATCCCGGCAGGGATCGTGGTCAACGCCAACGCTCGCTCCAGCAGCCGGGCGGCAGCCGGTTCGGCGACCGCGCCGAGCCCCAGCGACGCCATGGTGATGCCCAGCTGAGCGCCGGAGAAGGTGATCGACAGCTCGCGGAGCGCGGCGGCGGCCAGCTGTGCGCGTCGGTCGCCTTCCGCGGCGAGCTCCTCGACCCGGGTGCGGCGGGCCGCCAGGAGGGCGATCTCCGCCGCGACGAAGAAGGCGTTGGCCACCAGCAGCAGCACGGCGATCGTCACCGCGACCAGGACGGGGACCTGCACGGCCAGCGTGCCTTCGGCTGCGAGCAACCCGGGCGTCACCGCTGGCGGCCAGACCCTGGACGACCGACGGACGGGCCGCGTTCGTGCATCCGCTCCAGGAGGATCTCGGAGACACGGTTGCCGTCCACGCCGATCACCACCAGGCGCCAACCGTCGTGTTCGACCCACTCCCCGACCTGGGGGATGTGGCCCAGCCGCGCCAGGAGGAACCCGGCGACGGTCTCGAAGTTGCCCTCTTGGATGTCGGTGTCGAGCACGTCCTCCAACCGGTCGACCCGCATGCGACCGGGCACGACGTACCGACCGACGCCCACCCGGCGCAGCACCGGAGAGGTGCTGGGATCGAACTCGTCCTCGATCTCGCCGACGAGCTCCTCGAGCACGTCCTCGAGCGTGATGATCCCCGCGACACCGCCGTACTCGTCCACCACGACGGCGAACGTGCGCCGGTGCTGTCGGAGGTCGGCCAGCAGGCGACGCAGCATATGGCTCTCGGGGACGATCAGCGGCTCGTACATGATGTCGTCGATCGTCGCCGTGCCCGCACCTTCCACCGGCACGTCGAGCAGATCCTTGATGTGGACGGTCCCGACGACGTCGTCCTCGTGCTGGCCCTGCACCGGGAAGCGCGAGTGGCCGGTGTCTCTGGCCGCACGGCGCAGCGCATCGAGCGGATCGCCGGCACGCAGCCACACCACGTCCGGTCGCGGCACCATCACCTCGGTCGCACGCCGCTCACCGAGCTCGACCGCGCGGAGCAGGAGCGCCGCCTTCTCCTCGTCGAGTTGGCCTTCCTCGCGGGACGCCTCGATGATCAGAGCCAGTTCGTCGGCGTCGTACCCGGCGAGGAGCTCCTCCTGGGGTTGGTGACCGAGGAGCCGTGTGACGACGTTCGCCGCACCGTCGAAGAGGCGGATCACCGGGCCGAGAACCAGCGAGTAGATCCGCACCGGGATCGCCACCGCCAGCGCGGTTGCCTCGGGGCGCGCGATCGCGAGATTCTTGGGTGCGAGCTCGCCGACCACCATCGACAGGAACGTCGAGACGACCAGCGCCACGAGCAAGGACACGCCGCGCACGCTGACTGGTGGCACACCCAGACCCGCGATCGCGGGGCGCAGGATCGGAGCGAACGCTGACTCCGAGACGTACCCGAGCGCCAACGTGGAGATCGTGATGCCCAGTTGCGCCCCCGACAGCATGAACGACAGGCGGCGCATCTCCGCGGCCGCGGCTCGGGCACGGCGGCTGCCCTGTGCGGCGAGGTCGTCGATCGTGGCGCGGCGGCCGGCGACCATCGCGAACTCCGCGGCGACGAAGAAGCCGGTCGCCACGACCAGAGCTGCGACGAGCAGGAGACCGGCGACGAGGCTCACGGGAGCGCGCCAGCCACCCGACCTGTCTGCGGACTGGGCTCGTCGGCGTCCACGTCGTCGAGGCTAGCGAGCAGTTCGTTGCGGGTCAGGACCCGTCAACCCGAGTTCCGCGGGCGTCGCCCACGTAGGAACCCGCCCGCACGGCGCGCAGCAGCAACCCGCGGTGCAGATCGAGCGGGAAGCTCGGGTCCAGGAGCCAGTTCACGGTCAGACCGTTCAAGGCGGCCAGGAGGAGCTGGGCGCGGAGAAGTGCGTCGCCCGGCCGCACACCAGGTTGCTCGCGGCGCAGGGCCCCAGCGAGGCGCTCGACGCGCTGGTGCTGGTGGCGGGTGAACCGCACGGCCAGAGCCTGGTCGGACAGGCCCCACGCCACGGCGGCCTGGAGGTAGATCCGGGCGAGGTCGGGGTGTGCGGTGATGAACCCGAGGTAAGCGTCGACGAGGTCCTCGACGGTCTCGCGTTCGCGGACGCCCGCGTCGTGGGCGGCGTCGACCGCTGTGATCGCCTCACGGACGACCGAGAGCACGACCTCCTCCTTGGAGGCGAACAGGTTGTAGAAGCTGCCGGCTCCCACGTCGGCGCGCTCGCAGATCGCTTTGAGCGTCGTGCCTTCCAACCCGACCTCACCCAGCAGCGCACGGGTCGCGTCCAGGATGCGCTCCCTCGTCTCCAGGCCGGCCCGGTAGCGCGCCACGAGTCCTCCCCGTCCCACCGCGGCGAACGCTAGTGGCCCGGCCCGGCTTCCCCGTCCCGTCGGACGGGGGCGTCCGGCCGCGTCACCGTGGCGGGTCTCACACTGGGTGCGGTGCGGGCGGACGTGAGGAGCGACGGTGACCGACCGCTCCACGCCCCGACCGCCCCCCCAACGGCCGAGGGCTCTCGGCGAGGAACTGCACCACGCGCGGGACGAGCTGTCCGCCCGCATCGCGCCGCTCACGGCCCGCCTGCAGCTGCTCGTCGTGACGCTCCGACTGTGGGCGCGTACCGAGCGAGCACTGGCGCCACACCTGGGGCGCGTAGCGGCGCGCGGCGTCGCCAGGGCTGTGCGGCAC
>JALYHG010000184.1 GCA_030776725.1 Actinomycetota bacterium | reverse complement strand
AGCCGACACACCCCGGGTCGTGCGGGTCCGCCTCCATCGTCGCCGGCTCCTGCGGCGGTACAAAACCCGCGACGGCTGTCTGGGGGAGACCGGCATGAGGACGCGTTACGTCGACGGCCCGACCGACCACGGTGGGGCACATGCCCTGCTGTGGTTCCACGACGACGACGGCCAGGCGACGGACGAGGACCGCGCCACGGGCGCGTACGTGGTCGAGTACGACGAGCTCGGGCGCGTCGTGGCCGAGACCTGGACGGCGGTCCCCGCGTCCGGCCGATCGACCGGCCCGTCGTCGGCCGTCACGGGGGCCTGACGCTACACTCGCCGCTTGCGTCAGGGGCCGTAGCTCAGTTGGTAGAGCGTCGCCATGGCATGGCGAAGGCCAGGGGTTCGATTCCCCTCGGCTCCACGTCATGTGACCCCAATACGAACACTTGTCCCACTGCGCCAGAGCCCGTTGTGGCTCGGGCGTCGGGCGTTCCCACCGGTCTGGGACTCTTGACGATCGGCTGTGTGACCGGCAACACACGCGAGCCAGTCACTGACTCCACGCGGCGTGCCGGTCGCCGTGGGCCAGATCGGTCTTGTCGACGGCTGCCGTGAGCGCCAGTGTCGTTCGGCACAGGACCGTCGGCGACGATCAGTCGTCGCCGGCCGATTGATCCTCGATGTGGTCCCCCGCGAGGCGCCCGCGTGGTCGAGCACCGTGTCGGGCTGCGCCCGATCCGCCCCGCGATGCGCTGCGAGCAGGAGTCGCTCGGCTCATCACATGGGTCCACAACTACGGCCACGGGGGGAGCGGCGTCGCCCTGTCCTGGGGGTGCGCGCGCGAGGTCGAGGCGATGCTCGCCAGTCCTCGGATTCCTTCTTGATCCTGACGTGACGTCAGGTCGTTGCGTCGGGTTCGCCGGCGTGGCCGCGCCGGTGGAAGCGAAGGTGGCCGAGACATGCACCGCCCTGGTCGGGTCTGGAAGATCGGACAGCTGGCGTCCTGGAGCCGGCTGACGGTTCGAGCCCTGCACCTACGACTATGTGGGCCTGGTGTGGCCATCTGGCCGCACGCCGACCGGGCACCGCCTCTACGACGAGGCCGACGTCCAGCGGCTACCAGGTGCTCGCCCTGCGGCAGCTCGGGTTGCCGTTGCGCTCGATCGGCGAGGTCCTCGACGGGACGTCGTCGATCGAGGCGCTGCTCCTGCGGCACCGGGCCTACCTGGACCGGCAGCTGGTGGCTATGCGCACCCTGCGTGCGCAGCTGAGCACGATGATCGCCGCCACAGAGGGTGTCACCAATACCGGCTCCGTCACGGACTTCTTGAAGCTCATCCGGCAGGATCACGGTGGATGGCACGGTGAGGCAGTACTTCAGCGACGCGCAACTGGCCGACCTGGCCGAGCGTCGCGAACGGCTCGCAGAGAAGGCCATCGCCGAGGTGCAGGCACGCTGGCCGGACCTCATGGCGCGCGTGCAGGAGGCGATCGACGCCGGAACCGACCCGGCCGCGCCCGAGGGGCAACAGTTGGCGCGCGAGTGGATGGAGCTGTTGGAGTAGTTCCACGGTGGGGACGACGGGCTGCGTGACTCGCTGTACCGCATGCAGGCCGACAACGCCGAGCAACTGGAGCAACAGCACGGTGGCCCGTCCCGGCGCAGCTGGACTTCATCACGCGGGCCCTGCTTCCGGGCGTAACCGTTGCCAGGGGGCCAGGGCTCCTGGCGCAGCATGCATGCTAAGATGCATGCATGCGCACCACAGTGGAGATCAGCGACGACCAGCGTCGAGCCCTGGCCGCGATCGCCCACCGACGTGGGCTGCGTGGTTTCTCGGTGCTGGTGCAGGAGGCGCTCGACACCTACCTGCGTGACCAGGACGCGGGAGAAGTGGAGCTGATGCTGTCGCTGGAAGGCAGCGTCGACGACGAGGAAGAGGCGGAGATCCGCGGGCGCATCGATGAGGCGAGATCGCTGTGGCGCTCGGCCTCGTAGTCGTCGACACCGATCTCGTCATCGATTACCTGCGCGGACGTGGCGGTGGCGCGAAACTTGTGGCTCAACTCATCGTCGAGCGTCGGTTCCGGATAACTGCGATCACCGCATACGAGCTGCGGCTCGGCACGGACTTCCTACGGCGACGCGACGACATCATGCGCCTGCTGAGGTCGCGGACGGTGCCGTTCGACATGAGGGCGGCCATGCACGCAGGCGCGGTGTACACCGCGTTGCGGAGCGATGGCCGGCCGATCGGGTACCGGGACACCTTGATCGCTGGGACGTGTCTGCGGTTCCGTCTTCCGCTCGCGACGCGAAACACTGCGCACTTCCGTCGCGTCGACGGTCTCGAACTGGAGCATCCGCCCGCCGACGCGTCTTGACCGGAGGTCATGGGCCGTCCCCCCGTACGAGGGAGGATCGCAGCAGCAGCGACAACCGGTCGGCGAGTCGCTGTTGCGACCACCCGCGGTCGTCGAGCAGCCGGCCAATCATGTCGCTGGAGATCAGCCCGTACAGCAGGTCGGTCGCCGAGGCGACGTCCCATCCGTCCGCCAGCCCACCGTCGGCGGCAAGCCAGCGCGCCAGCCTGTGGCAGTTGGACGTCTGCTCGTTGCACACCCGGGTGCGGTGGGCCGCGGCGGCCTCGTCGGTCTGCTCGATCCGCTGGAGCGCGCGGTCCACCGCCATGACGCGCGGGTGGTAGCTGGCCAGGTGACCCGCCCAGGCGTCCAACCCCGCGATCGCGTCCGGCGCCCGCCACACGGCGTCGACGGACTCAGCCAGGCCCTCGGTCTCCGCGACGTGATCGAACAGCCCGGCGATCAGCGCCGCCACCGAATCGAAGTGCAGGTACACGCCGCGGCGGGACACGCCCGCGCGCCGGGCGACCGCGCCCATGGTCAGCGCCTCGAAGCCGTCGTCCTCGAGGATCGAGCGGGTCGCGCTGAGCACCGCCTGCCGGGTCCGGCGGCTGCGCTCGTTCGCGGGCTGCCCGATCTCCGGCACGTGTGGACTCCGCCCGGACGGTCGCGGTCGAGTTTCGGCGGTGCCGGACTACTGCTCCAGTCCCATCGTGAGGATGCGATCGGGGCTGATGCGGATGACGTCGCGATCGGCGCCGTCGGCAACGGCGACCGCTTCGGCGGTGCCGCGGACCTCCAGCGCACGGGGGCGCCACGGGTCGGTCGAGGCGAGGTCGTCGACCACGAACGCCACGCGTGGGTCGTCGCGGACGTTCTTCCACTTCTGCGTCGATGGCAGCGAGTAGCCGCCGATCTCGATGACGCCGGTGTCGGCGTCGAAGGAGAAGCCGACAGGCCGGACCTGCGGCCCGTCGGGGCCGAGGGTCGCGAGCCGGCCGAGGATCTGGCTGGACAGGTAGGCCACCTGAGCGTCACTGAGCATCTGCGAGGACCTCCTTGCGGCTCGAGGACAGTCGAGCGCCCTCCTGAGGGGCGGGTAATCCACCGCGCGGACCCCTCCAGGCGACAACGTCTTGTGCATGTGAGCCAAACTACACACTGTGTGCAGTTCTCGCTACGATGCCATCGAGGCGTGGGTCCCGTCGCCGCCCCGGGACCTGACCGCCGACCATCCCTCGCGAAGGCCGTGGTGCTAGTTGTCACCTCATTCGGGCGGATGGTCCGAGAGCGTCAACAGCGGGCGGAGCTCGACGGCTCCATTTGCTGTCCGTGGCCATGAGAAAGTCCCCGGTGGTGGCCAAGTGAGGTCCCCGCTGGTGGCCAACGAAGGTCCCCACTGGTGGCCAGGAAAGGTCCCCACCCCGCGTTGCAGGTAGTCGGGGAGCCCTGCCCGACTGGCGAAGGTGTCGCTGCTGACA
>JALYHG010000183.1 GCA_030776725.1 Actinomycetota bacterium | reverse complement strand
GGCCAGCGCGTCGGCGTACACGTCGGCGCGCGCCACCGCGACCGTGCCCGCCCGGGTGTGGATCCGGCGCGACACGGCCGCCGCGGTCGCGATCCGCTCGGGTCCGGCGTGGCGTTCCACGATCCGCGTTCGGCCCACCGGGACGGCGACGGCCGCAGCGGCGTCCACGATCCCGTACCCGTACACCGGGGTGTAGACCCCCCGCTGGCCGGTCACCGGCGTGCGGGCGGTGGCCTTCAGCACGTCGACCACCGCACGCGGCGTACGCCCTTGAGCCAGCAGCAGCGCGGCGACACCGGCCACGTGCGGGGCGGCCATCGACGTCCCGGACCAGTACTCGTACCCCGTGTCCGGGCCGCAGCCCGAGGGCAGGTCCGTCGGCCACGTCGACACGATGCCTTCGCTGCACAGCAGCTGCTCGCCCCCGGGGGCGGCGACCACGTTCAGACTGGCGTCCAGCCCGCCGCTGGAGTAGGTGGCACGCTGCTCGCGACGGTCGGTGGCCACGACGCAGATCACCGCCGGGTCGTACGCCGGCTCGGCGCACAGCGGCAGGGTGTCGTTGCCCGCCGCAGCGACCACCACCGCCCCGCGGCCGACCGCCTCGGTGACCGCCTCGCGCAACGTTGTCGAGTGCCCGACCAGCGGGCGAGCGCCGAGGCTGAGGTTGATGACGTGCGCTCCGTTGTTGGCCGCCCAACGCACGCCCGCCGCGATCTCCTGGTCCGAACCCGTCGCCATGCGTGATCCCGCCCGCAGGACCTTCACCGAAAGGATCCCGGCGTCGGGGGCGACCGCGGCGATGCCCTGTCCGTTCCCGGTCGCGGCCGCGACGATGCCTGCAACGTGCGTGCCGTGGCCTGCGGTCTCGTGAGGTGACGGGGGCTCCCCGTCGAGCCAGTGGCCGGTCCCGCAGCCGCCTGCCTGGTCGGGGCAGCCGGCGAACGTCGCACCGCCAACGACCTTCCCGCCGAGGTCCGGGTGGCCGAAGTCCATGCCGGTGTCGACCACGGCGACGACCACGCCGCCTCCCCTCGTGGCGCTCCAGGCTTGCGGTGCGCGGACCTGGTCCAGACCCCACTGCAGGCCGCGCATCGGATCGGGGGTCGTGCCCGCGGCGACCGCGGGAGCGCCGGCGACGGTCAGGACAGCGGCGAGCACGAACGCGACGGTCGAACGCACGGTGACAGATCGCCTGGTCGGGGGCGACAGGGAGAACGACCGGCGGGCCGCAAGGTTCCGCAGACCGACTCCCAGCCGCCGAGGCTGGAAGATCAGGAAGATCAGGCTCGGGGGCGCAGCGTCGGGAACAGGATCACGTCACGGATGCTCGGGACGTCAGCCAGGAGCATGACCAGCCGATCGACGCCGACGCCCAGGCCGCCGGTCGGCGGGAGCCCGAGCTCGAGCGCGGCCAGGTACGGCTCGTCGACGACCATGGCTTCCTCGTCGCCGGCGGCGCGCGCCTGGGCCTGCGCTTCGAAGCGCTGGCGCTGGTCGTCGGCGTCCACCAGTTCGCTGAAGGCGTTGGCGAGCTCCCGGCCGACGACGATCAGTTCGAAGCGTTCGACGACGTCGGGCTCGGAGCGGTGGCGACGGGCCAGCGGTGACGTCTCGACCGGGTGGTCGATGACGAAGGTGGGTGCCCACAGGTGGCCCTCCGCCAGGGCCTCGTAGAGCTCGAAGATCAGCTTCCCGGTGCCCCAAGTGGGCTGCCACGCCACACCGTGGCGGTCGCACGCACGGCGCGCGTCCTCGACCGGCATGCGGTGGTCGAGGTCCTCCCCGCTGGCCTCCGCGGCGAGCTCCAGCACGGTCCGCCGCGGCCACGGCGTCGACAGCGACAGCGACCGTCCCTGGTACGCGAGCTCCAGGGTCCCGACGGCCTCCTCGGCGGCGCGCTGCACCAGCGCCTCGGTCAGCGCCATCATGTCGGTGTAGTCGGCGTACGCCTGGTAGCACTCCAGCATCGTGAACTCGGGGTTGTGGCGCGGGCTCATCCCCTCGTTGCGGAAGTTGCGGTTCAGCTCGAACACGCGGGTCAACCCGCCGGCGACCAGACGCTTGAGGTACAGCTCGGGGGCGATCCGCAGGAACAGGTCGACACCGAGCGCGTTGTGGCGCGTCACGAACGGGCGGGCAGCGGCCCCACCGGGGATCGGGTGCAGCATCGGGGTCTCGACCTCGACGAACCCGCGGGCCTCGAGCTCGGCGCGGAGCGCCGCCACGACCGCCGAACGCACGACGAACGCCCGGCGGCTGTCGTCGTTGACGATCAGATCGACCTCGCGCTGGCGGTAGCGCTGCTCGACGTCGCGGAGGCCGTGCCACTTCTCCGGGAGTGGCCGCAGGCTCTTCGACAGCAGGACCAGGTCGGTCGGCCTGACCGACAGCTCGCCCTTCCGGGTGACCACGACCTCCCCGGCGGCCCCCAACCAGTCGCCGGCGTCGAGCTCCTCGAAGAGGGTCATGGCGTCCTCGTCGAGGACGTCACGGTGGCAGAACAGCTGCAGGTCGGTGCCGTCCTCGCGCAGCACCCCGAACGCCACACGACCCATCTCGCGCTTGGCGACCAGCCGGCCGGCGACGGTGACCTGCGCCCCGCTCTCCTCACCGACCGCCAGGTGCCCCCACCGCTGGCGCACGGCGGCGAGAGTGTGGGTCGGGGCGAAGCGCGGAGGGTGCGGGTCGTGACCGCGCTCAGCCAGGCTGGCAGCTTTGGCGCGACGGGCGGCGATCAGTTCGTCGAGCCGCGACCGCTCGTCCTGCGGGGACTCCTCAGCAGGCTGGTCGCTCACGCGGTGTTCCTCTCCCAGATCAGGCGCAGACCTTTCAGCGTCAGCCATGGATCGTGGTGATCGATGCTGGTGCACGCCTCCAACACGGCGGGGGCGAGCCCGCCGGTCGCGACCGTGGTGGCCTCCCCACCGACCTCTCCGCGGATGCGCGCGACGATCGCGTCGACCACACCGGCGGCGCCGTAGACCACACCTGACTGTAGAGCCGCGACGGTCGAGGTCCCGATCACGCTGCGGGGCGTGACGATCTCGACCTTCGGCAGGCGCGCGGCCTTGGCGACCAGCGCCTCGAACGACAGCTGCACCCCTGGTGCGATCGCCCCGCCGACGAACCTGCCGTCGCGGCTGACCACGTCGAAGGACGTCGCCGTCCCGAAGTCCACCACGACCGACGGGGCGCCGTAGAGCTGCTGTGCGGCGACCGCGTTCACGATGCGGTCGGCGCCGACCTCGCGCGGGTTGTCGACCTGGACGGCGATGCCGGTCCGCGTGCCGGGTTCGACCACGACCGGCTCGAACAGGAAGTAGCGTTGGACCATCTCGCGCAGCGCCTCGGTGACCGTCGGCACGACCGAGGCGATCACCACGCCGTGGACGTTGCGAGAGAACGACAGGTCGGCGAACGCGAGCAGGCCCTGGAAGATCAGAGCGACCTCGTCGGCGGTGCGGACGGTCTCGGTCGAGATGCGCCACTGCTCGGCGAGCTCGACACCGTTGAACACCCCGACGACCGTCTGGGAGTTGCCGACGTCAACGGCGAGGAGCACGCTTCCTCAGCCGTTCTCAGGCGGTCCGAACAGCCAGTCCTCGCCGACGTCGTCGCTGCCGGGGACGGGTGCCTCGTCCGGCTCCGCCGCCACCTCCAGCCCGACGTCGAGCCACCCGGCGCCGGTGCGGGGACCGACCGCGATGCCGTCCACGCCGGCGTCAGCGTAGGCGCGGGCCTCGCTGACGCTGATCGGGCCGCTGACCTCGACCCGGGCGCGGCCGGCGATCCCCTCCACGGCGACGCGGACGTCGTGGGGCGTGAGGCCGCGCAGGAGCAGGTCGGTGGCGCCGGCAACGATGGCCTGTTCGATCTCGTCGGCTGCGGTGACCTGGACCTGCACGGGCCGGGTCCCGGCGCGCTCGAGCGCTGCGCGGGCGGCTGGCCCGACGCCGCCGGCCGCCGCGATGTGGTGCTGGTTGACCAGCAGAGCATCGTGCAGGCCGATGCGTCCGTTGGTCCCACCTGCGGCGCGGACGGCGGCCTTCTCCAGCAGCCGCAGGCCGGGGGTCGCCTGGCGCGTGTCACGGATGGCGCAGCCGGTCCCTGCGACGGCGTCGACGTAGGAGCGGACGGTGGTGGCGATACCCGACAGGTGACCGACGATGTTCAGGGCGGTCCGCTCACCGGCGAGGATCGCGCGGAGCGGGCCGCGGACGGTTGCGAGCGGGTCGCCGGCCTGCACGGCGTCACCGTCGGCGGCGTCCAGCTCGACCTCGACGCGGGGATCGACGTGCGCGTAGACCTCTCGGATCGCCGCCACGCCGGCCACCACGCCGGGTTGGCGCGACACGATCCGCGCGGTCGCATGCTGCTGCGGTGGGACGCAGGCCTGGGACGTGAGGTCCCCGAGGGGCCCGAGGTCCTCAGCCAACGCACGGACCACCACCCGCCGCAGGCCACGGGCGGTCTCGTCGCCATCGACGTCGACGGCTGGTTCGGGCCGCACCGGGGCAGCCGCGGCCTCGGCGGCCTCGCCGGTCGGTTGAGCGCCCACCCGGTCCCAGGCGTCGTCGCCCGCCACTTCGGCCGGCTCGGGTGACGGCACGTCAGGTTCGTCGGGGGGTCTACGCCAACGCACCGGCGACCTCGGGCCCGACCGCGGTGACGCGGTTGGCGTCGTCGACGAACACGACCGTGGGTTGGTGCGAGACGGCCTCTGCCTCGTCGAACTCCGCGTAGCTGATGACGATCACGCGGTCACCCGGGTGCACCAGGCGTGCGGCTGGCCCGTTCAGCGCGACCACCCCCGACCCGGACCTGTCCGGGATGACGTACGTCTCGAGGCGCGCGCCGTTGTCGACGTCGACGACCTGGACCTTCTCGTGCGCGATCAGGTCGGCGCGGGCCATCAGCGCCGCGTCGATCGTGATCGAGCCGACGTAGTCGAGGTTGGCCTGCGTGACGGTCGCGCGGTGGATCTTGGACTTCATCAGGGAGCGGCGCATGTGGCCTCCGTGTCGTTCCACGCGCTGGGGAGCGCCCGGTTCCAACCGGCCGATCAAGCGGACGCCGCCCCGCCGACCGCGTCGACGAGTCGCTCCTCGTCGTCGTGGTCGCCCACGACCACGTTGTCGATCAGACGCGCCGGGCCCACGTGCACCGCGACCGCGACCAGCAACCGTTCCTGCCGCAAGCGACGTCCCGTGCCGGGGCCGCGCGCACGTCCGGAGGCGCCGGTCCCTGTCCCGCGGGTTGACCCGTCGGGCGGGACGAGCGTGTCGGGGTCGACGACCGCGACGTAGTCCACACGGGCGCGTGGCTCCGCGGCGATAGTACCGAGCGCCGCTCGCCGCAGCACGTCCGGGTCGGGTGGCTGGCCGGCATCGCGGGCCCGTCGGGCGGCCTCGACCGCTGCAGCCAGCCCCCTCGACAGGCACCTCGCGGCGTTCCGGTCGGCGACCTCCAGGTAGGCGTTGCGGCTGCTCGCCGCGACGCCGTCCGCCTCGCGGACGGTGGGGACGGCCACCACGTCCACGGGGATGTCGAGGTCAGCGACCATGCGACGGATGATCACCAGCTGCTGGTGGTCCTTCCGGCCGAAGACGGCGACGTCCGGCTGGACCTGGTGCAACAGCTTGGTGACCACGGTGCAGACCCCGTCGAAGTGGCCGGGCCGCGACGCCCCCTCGAGGCGGTCGCTCAGGTCGCGGACCGAGACGGCGGTGTCGAGGGCGCGGTCGGTGCCCGGGCGCCATCCCGGGTACATCTCAGCGACCGTCGGGGTGTAGAGCACCGAGGGGGTCGCCGGCCCCAACTCGAGAAGTGCCGCTTCGTCGCGTTCGACGGGGCGTGGGTAGGACAGGTAGTCCTCACCGGGACCGAACTGCAGCGGGTTGACGAAGATCGACACGACCACGGCGTCGGTGTGCTCGGCGGCAGCGCGGACCAGCGACAGGTGCCCGGCGTGGAGCGCCCCCATGGTCGCGACGAACCCGATCGTCTGTCCGCGTTGGTGGAGGGCGGCCACCGCGCCGCGGACGGACGTCACCGTCGTGACCCGCCGCACGTCTCACAGTCCCCAGTGATCGCTGAGCGCGTCGATCGTGGCCTGCAGCGCGTCGTCGAGCGTGCGGCGCAGCTCAGCGCGGGCCTGGGCGAGCTCGCTGTCGCCCTGGAACGGATCGGTGACCTCCGTGCGCACCCCGACGGTCCCCTCGAGTACGGCCAGGGTGCAGAAGGGGGAGTACTCGGGGGAGAACGCCTCCTCCTGCAGGACCACGATCCTGCCCTCGCAGACGTCGTCGGCGACCTGGCGCAGGCTCGATGTCATGTCGCGGAACCCGTGGGTGGTGACCAGCATCCGCCCCCGCGGGTCGCGGAGGTTGGCGTCCTGCCCGGCGGAGATGATCAGCAGGTCGGGGCCGAACTGCCGGATGACGGGCGCGACAACGCGCTCGACGGTCCGCAGGTAGCCACGGTCGCCGCTCCCGGGCGGCAACGCCACGTTGACGGTGGTGCCCCGCGCCGCCGGGCCGCCGATCTGTGTGGCGTCGCCGAAGCCGGCCGGGAACCACCCGTCCTGGTGCAAGCACACGAACAGCACGTCGGGGTCGTCCCAGAACACCTGCTGGGTACCGGCGCCGTGGTGGACGTCCCAGTCGACGATCGCCACCCGGCCGAGTGCGCGCGTGCTGCGGGCGTGTGCCGCGGCGAGCGCGGCGTTGTTGAACACGCTGTCGCCTCCGCCGCGGTCGCATCCGGCGTGGTGGCCCGGTGGCCGCAGGAGTCCGAACGCGCGCACGACGATGCCATCCAGCACCGCGTCGGTGAGCGCCACCGCGGTCCCGGCCGCCAGCACCGCCGCGTCCCAGGTGCCGTGCGCGATCCGCAACCCTGCGTCCAGGCCGCCGCCGCCAGCGGCGGCGAGCTGACGGACCCGTGCGACGTAGCGGTCGGTGTGCACCAGCCGCAGCTCCTCGCTGGTCGCTGCGCGGGCGGGGAGCTGGACCAGGTCGTTGAGCAGGCCGGAGTTGGCCACGAGCTGGGCGGTGCGGCGGGTGATGCGCACGCTAGCCGATCGGGGTTCGGGGTCGAGGAGCTGTCCGGTGGGCAGGCGGATCGTGTCGACGCCGGCGTCGTGCAGCAGGAAGCGCGGGTCGTAGGTGTAGGCGGTGCGCGCCACGGCTCAGCTTCCCTCCCCGCCCGCCGCCAGGACGTCGCCGACGGCGCGCACCACGTCCGGGTCCAGCCCCGGACGGGCCTGGTGGAGCACGACCTGGTTGAGCGCACGGTAGGCGGCGGCCAGCTCGGGGGCATCCTCGGACAGGCGTGCCAGGTGCCGCCGGAGCGTGCCGACATCGCCCCGGACCACCGGGCCGGTCAGCGCCGGCGCTCCGTGGGCGAGGGCGTGCTCCACGCTGACCCGGACCAGCGGCTCGAGGAAGGCCGCAGGGTCGGGGATGCGGGCGGCCAGCGCGAGCTGGCGCGCGACCGACACGGCGGCGCCCACCGCGTTGGATCCGATCACCAGCGCCGCGTGGTACAGCCCGCGGCGGGCGTCGGCGACGTCGACCGGGATCCCGC
>JALYHG010000182.1 GCA_030776725.1 Actinomycetota bacterium | reverse complement strand
GCGTCGGTGTGCACACCGACGCGGCCAAGGAAGCGATCCGGGCACAAGCCGTCCTCGCCCGCCACGCGCCCACACAGCTGGAGCGCTTCCAGGCAGCCGAGGGGTGATCTCTGCCCGGTTGGCCGCGGTCAGCTGCGCCAGGCGTTTGTGATCGGCACGCGCCGGTCCTTCCCGAACGCCCGCTGTGAGATCTTGATCCCCGGGGGAGCCTGGCGGCGCTTCCACTCGGCGCGGTCGACCATGCCGATCACCCGCCGCACGTACTGTCCGTCGAACCCTTCGCTGATGATCGCCTCGACGCCGCGATCGTCCTCGATGTAGCGCTGCAGGATCGCGTCGAGCACCTCGTAGGGCCCGAGCGCGTCCTCGTCGGTCTGATCGGCCCGGAGCTCCGCCGACGGTGCTTTGGTCAGGATCCGCTCGGGGATCACAGCCCCCCGCTCGTTGCGGTAGTGGGCCAGTGCGTACACCAGCTGCTTGTTGCAGTCCTTGAGCGGCATGAAGCCTCCGACCGTGTCGCCGTAGAGCGTGGCGTACCCCACAGACGCTTCGCTCTTGTTCCCGGTCGCGAGGACGAGGTGACCGAACTTGTTCGAGATCGCCATCAGCAGCATCCCGCGTAGACGCGCCTGGATGTTCTCCTCGGTCTCGTCGGGGTCCGTGCCTTCGAACAGGTCGCCGAGCATGTCATCGAAGGCCCGCATCCCCGGCTCGATCGGGATGGTCGTCTCGTGGATCCCGAGTTTCTTCACCAGCTCGGCGGCGTCGCTCAGCGACTCCTCGGATGAGTACGGCGACGGCATCCGGACGCCGAGGACGTTGTCCGCGCCGACAGCTTCCGCCGCCACGGCGGCGGTCAACGACGAGTCGATCCCACCGGACAAGCCGAGGGTCACCCGTCGGAAGCCGTTCTTGCGGCAGTAGTCCCGCGTCCCGAGCACCACCGCGTGCCAGACCTCGGCCACGTCGCCGAGGCGAGGCGGAGGATCGGGCGGGGGGAGCTCCGCGGGTACGCCGCGGTGTCCGGGGAGTGAGGGAAGCCCAGCCACAGGTTCCGTTCGGACGGTCAGGTCCGCGACCACCAGGTCCGTGTCGAACTGGTGGCCGCGGGCGACCACGTCGCCGCCGGGCGCCACCACCAGGGAGTCGCCGTCGAAGACGAGCTCGTCCTGCCCGCCGACGCAGTTGACGTAGGCGACCCCGATCCGGTGCTGGACCGCATGGTGGCGGACCCAGCGTTCACGCTCCGTGCGCTTGCTCCGCTGGTAAGGGGACGCGTTGAGGTTGACGACCACCGCCGCTCCGACGCGGGCGGCATCGGCCACCGGGCCCGTCTCGGTCCACAGGTCCTCGCAGATGGTGATCCCGACCGGCACATCGGCGACGTTGATCACCAGCGGATCATCGTCGCCGACGAAGTAGCGGCCCTCGTCGAAGACGCCGTGGTTGGGCAGGCGGGCCTTGTCGTACACGCCGACGATGTCACCGTCGGCGAGCACCGCGGCGCTGTTGCGTCGGTCGCGGAGCGCGGTGACCCGGACGTCCCAATCGCCGGTGTCCTCCACTGGTGGTCCGATGCGGACGTAACCCACCACGGCGACCGTCCCCGGCGGCCCGTCCGCGGCGAGCCGTTGCACAGCCCGTTCGCTGGCCGCGACGAACTCCGGTTTGAACAGAAGATCCTCAGGTGGGTACCCGGTGACCGCGAGTTCGGGGAACACGACGATGTCCGCGCTGGCGTCCGCAGCGGCCACCCACGCCTCGAGGACACGATCGCTGTTGCCGTCGATGTCGCCGACCACGGGGTTGAGCTGTGCGAGGGCTGTGCGTAGCGGCACTGCGACCTCCGGATGTCACACCGTTCCACGCCGGCGACACGCTCGTCCGGCGGTCCGTGACCCGATGCAACAGCCGCCCGCCCCGCTTCAGACCGTCCGTCCGTACGTTCACGCGCCACCTGGACCCGCTCGACATCCAACAGCGGCGACCGCGCCGGTAGTGGCAACTACCATGGAGGTGCAGCAGCCGCCGGAGGACACGTGGAGAAGCAAGAGGAGTACGTGCTGCGCACGGTCGAGGAGCGCGACATCCGATCCATCCGGCTGTGGTTCACCGACGTGCTGGGGTTCTTGAAGAGCGTTGCGATCACCTCGGCGGAACTGGAAGGTGCGTTCGCCGAAGGCATCGGGTTCGATGGGTCAGCCATCGACGGCTTCGTGCGGGTGCAGGAGTCGGACATGCTCGCGGTGCCTGATGCCAGCACGTTCCAGGTGCTGCCTTGGCGGCCGGAATCGCAGGGCGTCGCGCGGATGTTCTGCGACGTCGCAACCCCCGAGGGGGAGCCGTTCGCCGCCGACCCCCGCCACGTCTTGCGCCGTAACCTGCAGCGCGCCGCCGACCTCGGCTTCACCTTCTACGTGCACCCGGAGATGGAGTTCTTCCTCTTCCCGTCCGCGAACGACCCCACGCCGTTGGACAGCGGCACGTACTTCGACATGACGCCGCTGGACATCCAGCAGGACTTCCGTCGTCAGACGATCAACACGCTGGAGAAGGTCGGGATCAGCGTCGAGTACAGCCACCATGAGGTCGCCCCGTCGCAGCACGAGATCGATCTCCGCTACGCCGACGGGCTGACCATGGCCGACAACATCATGACGTTCCGGCTCGTGGTCAAGGAGACCGCGTTGGGGCGCGGTGTCTACGCCACCTTCATGCCCAAGCCCTTGGAGGGTGAGTGGGGCAACGGTATGCACCTGCACCTGTCGCTCTTCGAGGGTGACCGCAACGCCTTCTACGACCCGTCCGACGAGTACCACATGTCGAAGGTCGCCAAGGCGTTCACCGCCGGGGTGTTGGCTCACGCCCGCGAGCTGACCGCGGTCACCAACCAGTGGACGAACTCCTACAAGCGGCTGTCGCAGGGGTTGCCTGGGCCGTTCCCGTCCGGGGAGGCGCCGGTGCACGTCTCTTGGGGCCGCAACAACCGCAGTGCGCTGGTGAGGATCCCGATCTACAAGCCCAAGAAAGGCGCCTCGACCAGGATCGAGTACCGCGCCCCGGACCCGGCGTGCAACCCGTACCTGGCCTTCTCGGTGATACTGGCCGCCGGCCTGCATGGCATCGAGGAGAACTACGAGCTGCCGCCCGAGGCGGAGGACAACATCTACGAGATGACCGACGCGGAACGAGCCGCGGCCGGGATCGAACAGCTCCCCGCCGACCTGGGTGAGGCGCTCGAGACGATGCAACGTTCGGAACTCGTCGCCGAGGCGCTGGGCGAGCACGTCTTCGACTTCTTCTTGCGCAACAAGCGGGCGGAGTGGAACGCCTACAGCCGCCACGTCACCCCCTACGAGCTCCAGCGGTACCTGCCGATGCTGTGACCATGGCGGAGCGTGCGGCCAGCACCCGGCCCGGCGGTCGGACCGCGACGCCGGCGGCCGCCTTGGTCGCGGTGGGGCTCGACCCCGACCGAGGCCGTGACCGACTCGTCGAACTGGGCCTGTGGTCGGGTGACGGGCCGACCGCCGAGGGGCACGAGCTCCTGGAGGTGATCTCCGAAGCGGCGTCCCCTTCCGACGCCCTGCACGTCGTCGCCGAGCTCGGGCGGAACCAGCCGCAGGTCTACGACCGGGTCCGCGCAGACCCGGCGTGGCTGCAACGACTCGTCGCGGTGGCCGGAGCGTCGCGTCCGCTGGGTGACCTGCTGGCCCGCCACCCCGACGCCGTGGAGGAGCTGCGCGAGCCACAACCGGTGGACGCAACCGGCATCGCCGAACAGGTCGAAGACGCGATCACCTCCACCGATGGCGACGCTCGGCCGGCCGCCGTCGCCGGGATCCGCCGGCGCACCACCGCGGGGATCGCCGCCCGGGACCTCACCGGCGAGCTCGACGTCGAGCAGGTCGGGCGAGAGCTGGCGCGGTTGGCGGACGGCGTGCTCGCCGGGGCGACCGCTGCCCTCCACGACGAGCTCGCCGGGGAGCGGCCGAGCGCGCGTCTGTGCGTGATCGGTATGGGCAAGCTCGGCGGTGAGGAGCTCAACTACGTCTCCGACGTCGACGTCGTGTTCGTGCATGCACCCCGCCGTGCCGACGCGTCTAACCAGGACGCGCAGGCCGCCCGCGAGGAGGCCCAACAGGTCTTCACAGCGCTGCTCCGTCTGCTGAACGCCTCCACCACCATGGGACGCGCCTACGAGGTCGACCCCACGCTCCGCCCGGAGGGGCGCGAGGGTGCGCTGTCACGGGCGGTTCCCAGCTTCGTCGCCTACTGGGAGCGTTGGGCGAAGACGTGGGAGTTCCAGGCCATCCTCAAGGCGCGCCCGGTCGCCGGGGACCTGACGCTGGGTCAACAGCTGCTCGACGCTGCCGAACCGTTCGTCTACCCCGAGAACCTCGACCCGTCCACGGTGTCGGAGGTCCGCGACATGAAGGGTCGCGTCGAAGCCAAGGATGAGGTCGTCCGCCACGGGCAACGTCACCTGAAGCTCGCCCCCGGCGGCCTACGCGATATCGAGTTCGCCGTGCAGCTGCTGCAGCTGGTGCATGCACGGGGCGACCCCACGATCCGGGAACGCGGCACGCTCCCTGCTCTCGCTGCGCTCGCCGACCGTGGCTACATCGCGGCCGACGACGCCGAGACGTTCTCCAACGCGTACCGGCGGCTGCGGACGGTGGAACACCGTCTGCAGCTGGCCGAGGAGCGCCGCACGCACACGATCCCCGACGATCCCGACCGCCAGGAGCGCCTAGCCCGCAGCCTGGGGTACCGGCCGACCGCGGACCGCCCCGCCCGGGCGGCCTTCCTGGACGAGCTGCGATCGTTGCAGACCAACGTCCGTGACCTGCACGCCAAGCTCTTCTACCGCCCGCTGTTGGAGATGCACGCTGCTGTACCCGCCAGTGATGCTGCGCTGGTCGAACAGCGCACCGGCGTGTTGTCAGAGGACGCTGCCGTCCGCAGGCTCGAGGCGCTGGGCTTCCGCGATGCGCGCGGGGTGTTGCGCGACGTGCGGGCGCTGACCGCGGGGGTCTCGCGACGCGCGACCACGTTGCGTATGGCGCTGCCGGCGATGCTGCACGCGCTGGCCGAGAGTCCGGACCCCGACGCCGGGGTGCGGGCTCTGCGCACCCTGATGGATGCGCACGGTGACGACACAGCGTTGATCGCGGCGCTGCGGGACCAGCCGCCGGTCGCGGACCTGCTGGCGCGGCTGCTGGGCACCAGTGAGGTGGTCGGTGAGCTGTTGCTGACCGTTCCGCAAGGCGTGGAGTGGCTGACGAACGCCGACGCGCGGCACCAGCGGCGCCTCCGCGACGAGCTGACCCGCACGGCGCTGGGGATGCTGCGCTGGCAGGAGGACCTGGCGGCGCGTCAGGCGGCGCTGCGCCGCTTCAAACGTCGTGAGCAGGCTCGTATCGTCATCCGCGATCTCGCTGGCGATGCCAGCATCACCACGGTCGGTGCGGAGCTGGCCGCCCTCGGCGACGCGTGCCTGGAAGCGGGGCTCCAGGCCGTCCTCGAATCCGTCCGCGACACCGACCACACCGGCGACGGCGACCCGGCCCGCATCGCGGTGATCGGACTCGGCAAGCTCGGAGGTCGCGAGCTGCAGTACCCCTCCGACCTCGACGTGATGGTGGTGCATGACCCCACGCACGGCGACGGCGACGCTGGCGGCGACGAGCGGCGCGCGAGCGTCTTCTCCGTTGAGGTCGCCGAACGTCTGCTGCCGGCCCTGTCGTCGGTCACCGCCGAGGGGACCGCGTTCGACGTGGATGCTGAGTTGCGTCCGGAGGGACGCAGCGGACCGCTGTCGCGCTCGTTGGCGTCATGCCGGGCCTACTACGAGCGTTGGGCCGAGCCCTGGGAGCGCCAGGCACTGCTCAAGGCACGTCCCGTGGCCGGCGACAGGGAACTGGGCCGCAGCTTCGTTGCGATCGCCCAGCAACACGCCTACCCGGAGGTGTTCGGGGTGGCGGAGGCGACCGCCGTGCGGCGCATGAAGGCGCGCATCGAACGGGAACGGATCCCCCGCCGCGTGGACCCCAAGCGCCACCTGAAGTTGGGGGCCGGTGGGCTGAGCGACGTGGAGTGGACGGTGCAGCTGCTGCAACAGCAGCACGGCGCGCACGAGCCGATGTTGCGCACCCCGTCCACCATGGCCGGCGTCGACGCGCTCCAGGATGTGGGGATCCTCGACTCGACCGATGCCAAGTGGCTGCGCGAGGGGTACCGGTTCCTCGCGACGGTGCGCAACCGCCTGTACCTGCTCCGCCAGCGCGACGTCGACGTCCTTCCGACGGCTGCGCTCGTCCTCGAGAGGCTCGCGCGGAGCCTGGGGTACGGGCGCAACGCCCGACAGGTTCTCGAAGACGACTACCTGCGCCACACCCGCCACATCCGTCGGGTGACCGAGCGACGGTTCTACGGACGGACCTGACGTCGACTCGGCGCCGTCCACGCGTGGCTCGTAGGCTCGCAGCGTCGAGACGAGCGGGGAGGTCCGTGGACCGCTGGCGCGAGGGGTACGTGGCCGGAGGTGACACCCGGTTCTTCGTCCGGGCGCTGGGACACGGTCCCGACCTGGCCGTCTTGCTGCACGGCTGGCCGGAGACGGGGCGGGCATGGCACCGCGTTGCGCCGCTCCTGGTGGACGCCGGGTACCGGGTGGCGTGCCCGGACCTGAAGGGCTTCGGGCGCTCGGACGCGCCCCGCCGCGGGTACGACTCGCGGACCCTCGCCGACGAGATCAGCCGCCTGATCCGCGCGCTGCACGTGCGCAAGGCGATCCTCGTGGGCCACGACTGGGGCGGGGCGGTGGCCTTGGCGACGGCGTTCCGCCACCCGGGACGGGTCCGGGCACTGGTGATCGCCAACAGCCCCTACCGCCAGGTCGAGCTGCGTCACGCCTGGCACATCCCGATGCTGAACGTGCCGGTCCTCCCGGAGCTGGCGTTCCGGTTGCAGGCCGATCGACTGG
The DNA here is from genome assembly GCA_030776725.1 of Actinomycetota bacterium. NCBI lineage: Bacteria > Bacillati > Actinomycetota > Actinomycetota bacterium. The sequence continues at coordinate 20,731 of JALYHG010000182.1, read as the reverse complement.
TGCCGTTGGTCTTGCGGTACGCCAGCCGGACGCGGGAGGCGTTCCCCGACGAGGTCGTCGACGAGTACGTCGAGGCGGTCCAGGCCGCGCCGGGCGGGTGGTTGTCCTACTACCGCACCCTGCCGCGCCGTGCGGTGGCTGACGCGGTCACGACCAGGGTGCGCCGCCGGGTTCCCGGCTTGACCGCCCCCACCGGCCCCCACCGTCTACGGGTTCCGGCCGCCGTGGTGTGGGGCGAAGACGACCCCGTCATGCCCGTCCGCGTCGGTCGTCGCGCAGCCGACCAGCTGGGGGCGGACCTGGTGGTGGTGCCTGGCGTGGGTCACTTCCCGCACGAGGAGCACCCGCGCGCCTTCGCCCAGGCAGTGTTGGATCTCACGGGGCCGGCACCGTCCCGTGACGCGCAGCCCGAGGTCGCGGTCGTTGGCTGAGGCGGTGTCCGACCGTGGCGACCCACCCGTGTCCACCATGTCGGTCCTGGTCGTCGACGACGCCCCCGAGCTCCGGTTGGTCGTGCGCATGCTCTTGGAGCGGGCCGGGGGGTTCGAGGTGGTCGCCGAGGCAAGCGACGGGCAAGAGGCGATCGAACTGGCCGAGGAGCACCACCCCGACGTGGTGCTCCTCGATCTCACCATGCCGCGGCTCAGCGGTGCCGACGCGCTTCCCAGGATCCGCGAGGTCTCCCCACGCTCGGTCGTGATCGTGCTGACCGGCTACCAGCGCGACGAGCGGATCGACGAGCTGATCGCCGGCGGGGCGCACGGCGCCTTGGAGAAGAGCGACCTGCCCCGTCGACTCGCGCAGGAGATCAACCGCATCATGCAGGACGTCCGGAGCTGAGCGGCCGCCGCTCAACCGCAAGGTCCCCCCGCCCGCGGCGGACTCACACGTCGAAGTACAGGTTGAACTCCCACGGGTGTGGACGCAGACGGATCGCGTCGAGTTCGTGCTCGCGCTTGTACGCGACCCACGTCTCGATCAGGTCCTCGGTGAACACCCCACCCTCCAGGAGGAACTTGCCGTTCCCCTCGAGGGCATCCAGCGCCTCGTCGAGCGACCCGGGGACACTCGGGAGGTTCACCAACTCCTCCGGCGGCAGGTCGTAGATGTTCTTGTCGACCGGCTCCATCGGCTCGATGCGGTTGCGGACCCCGTCGACGCCGGCCATCAGCATCGCCGCGAACGCCAGGTGCGGGTTGCAGGACGGGTCCGGGCAGCGGAACTCGAGCCGCTTGGCCCTGGGGCTGGTCCCGCTCACCGGGATGCGGACGGCGGCGGACCGGTTCCGGTTGGAGTAGACCAGGTTCACCGGCGCCTCGTAGCCGGGCACCAGGCGCCGGTAGCTGTTGGTGGTCGGCGCGGCGAACGCCAGCACGGCGGCGGCATGCTCGAGGATGCCGCCGATGTACCAGCGCGCCGTGTCCGACAGCTGCGCGAAGCCGGCCTCGTCGAAGAAGAGGGGTTCCCCGTTCTTCCACAGCGACTGGTGGGTGTGCATGCCCGAACCGTTGTCCTGGAAGATCGGTTTGGGCATGAAGGTCACGGTTTTGCCGTACTGCCAGGCGGTGTTCTTCACGATGTACTTGTAGTTGAGGACCTTGTCAGCCATGCGCAGCAGCGTGTCGAAACGGATGTCGATCTCCGCCTGTCCGCCGGTCCCGACCTCGTGGTGCTGGACCTCCACCTCGATGCCGGCGCGCTGCAGGTTGACGATCATCTCCGAGCGCAGATCCTGGTAGTGGTCCATGGGCGGGACCGGGAAGTAGCCCTCCTTGTACCGCGGCTTGTAACCCTTGTTCCCCCCGTCCTCGTCACGGCCCGAGTTCCACGCCCCCTCGTCCGAGTCGATGAAGTAGAACGCCGAATGCTGGTTCTGGTCGAAGCGGATCGAGTCGAAGATGTAGAACTCCGCCTCCGGACCGAAGTAGGCTTCGTCGGCGATCCCGGTGGACGCCAGGTACGCCTCGGCCTTGCGCGAGATGTTCCGGGGATCGCGTGTGTACGCCTCGCCGGTCACCGGATCGTGGACGAAACAGGTCAGCGCCAGCGTCTTGCGGGCCCGGAACGGGTCGTCCATCGCAGTGTCGGGATCCGGGAGGAGGAGCATGTCGGATTCCTGGATCTCCTGGAATCCCCGGATCGACGAGCCGTCGAAGTACAGTCCGTCGGTGAACACCGCTTCGGTCAACGCGCTCGCCGGGACCGAGAAGTGCTGCACGGTGCCGGGTAGGTCGACGAAGCGGATATCGATGATCTCGTACCCCTCGTCGGTGACGGTCCTCAGGACTTCTTCGGGTGAGCTCGCCAACGTGTGCTCCTTGTGATGATGGCTGTCGTGATGATGGCTGTCGCGACCATGCCAGCTTGCGGGTCTCGTCGCACGTGGACGGGGGCGCACCGTATGAGCGTGCGGTTTCCCGACCGTGTCAACGGTGTTTCGTCGGCGTTACGTCTCGCCGCTCTCGGAGGATACGACCGCGCCGGGTCCGTCGGGGCGCTGGCGAGGGATCCGACCGTCCGCGATGATCAACTTGCGGTGCGGGAAGGGGATCTCGATCCCGCGGGCGTCGAACCCGCGCTTGACCTCGCGCCGGAAGTGGCGGCTGACCGTCCACTGCTCGAGCGGTTGCGTCTTGATGAACGTCCGGATGGTCACACCTGAGTCGCCCAGCATCTCCACGCCGAGGATCTCGACGTCCTCGAGGATCTTGGGGCCGATCTCCTCGCTCTGGCGCAGTTCCGCCGCGGCGTCGCGGATGACCTCCATGGCATCGTCGAGGTCGGATCCGTAGGACACCTGGAAGTCGACCAGCGCGCGCGCCCACTCCTTCGATCTGTTCCCCAGGAAGCGGACCTCGCCGTTGGGCACGAACCACACCGTCCCGTCCAGGGAACGCAACCGGGTCACCCGCATGGTGATGTCCTCGACGCGCCCGCTGACATCCGGGTCGACCTGCACCACGTCGCCGACGCCGTACTGGTCCTCGAGGAGGATGAAGAACCCCGAGAAGAAATCCTTCACCAGGCTCTGTGCCCCGAAGCCCAGCGCGACACCGGCGATCCCCGCACCGGCGATCAGCGGTCCCAGTGCGATGCCGAACTGCCCCAGGGCCGTGATCACCGCCAGCGTCCAGATCACCACCCGCGTGCTGTCCGCCATGACGTCGCCGAGTGTCTTCGCCCGCAGCTCGGCGCGCATCCGGCGTGTCTCGTCCATGCGCGACAGGCTGCGGACGGTGGCACGGCTGACCCACCGGCGCACCCCGCGCTTGGCGAGTCGCGCGAGCACGAACGCAGCGACCAGGACGATCGCGGCCCGGGTGGCGCTGTTGACGATCCCGAACCACCACTCCACGTCGCTCACGCGTTCGACGACCTGCTGAGCGGGATCGGTCGGGGTCTCCGTCTGAAACCGCACCACGAGGCGCATCAGCACGGGGGTTGCCTCGCTGGGTCGGTGTCGAGCGTCTCGGCGGATCGCGCGCCCGCCGCGCTGATGTGCACGGCCGTCGCTCGGTTGTCTGCTGCGCCCGGCTGGTCGCCCGTCGGCGCCCACGTCCCCGCGTCGATCGCCTGCTGGCCGGCGTGGTAGCTGGAGCGCACCATCGGGCCGGCTTCCACGTGGTCGAAGCCGAGTTCGTCCTCGCCGATGCGCCGCAACTCGGCGAAGTCCGCCGGGGTGACGTACCGGTCGAGGCGGAGGTGGTTGGGGGAGGGCTGCAGGTACTGCCCGATGGTCAGCAGCGACACGCCGACGTCGCGCAGATCACGCATCACGGCGACGATCTCCTCGTCGGTCTCTCCCATGCCGGCGATGATGTTCGACTTGGTGGCGCAGCGGTCCGGGAGCCGCCGGCGTGCCTCGTCCAGGAAACGCAGCGATCCGCGGTAGCGGAAACCGGGGCGGACGACCGGGTAGAGACGCTCGACGGTCTCGACGTTGTGGGCGAACACGTCGGGCTCCTCGGCGCAGACCTGCTGCAGCGCCGACAGGTCCATGGAGAAGTCGCTCGGCAGCACCTCGACCCCACAGTCGGGCAGCCGGGCCCGGACCTGGCGGATGCACTCCGCGAACAGCCACGCACCGCCGTCCGGCAGATCATCTCGCGCCACGCCGGTGATGACGGCGAACCGCAGTCCCAGATGCGCGACCGCCTCCGCGACGCGGCGCGGCTCGTCACGGTCGTAGGCGACCGGCTTCCCGGTCCGGATCTGACAGAACCCGCAGCGGCGGGTGCAGTTGTCTCCACCGATGAGGAAGGTCGCCTCCCGCACCTCCCAGCATTCGGAGATGTTGGGGCAGCCGGCCTGCTCGCACACGGTGTTGAGATCCAGGCCGGCCATCAGCCGCTTCAGCTCCTGGAAGTTCTCCCCGCGGCGCAGGGTCGTCTTCAGCCACGGTGGCTTCCGCCCCGCGCGGACCCCGCCGTACGCGGGGCGGGCGACGCCCGCACGGCGGCGGCTGTCCTCGTCCAGCAGTCGCAGACGCCGCGCGTCGGGAGGGACGACGGGCTGGGTTCTCACGTGACCGTCGGTGCCGGGGAAGCAACGAGGTCGTCGACGACGGCCGCGGTGATCCGGCAGCCGAAGAGCTCGGCGAACCGGTCCTGCATCCGCTGGCGCACGGTTCGCACGTCGGCGTCGACACCCAGCGAGCCCAGCGAGCAGACCCCCCGGTCGGGCAGGCCGCACGCGACGATCCCTCGGAAGTGGTCGAGGTCGGTGGTGACGTTGAAGGCCAACCCATGGCTGGTCACGCCTCGGCTGCTCACCCGCACACCGATCGCGGCCAGCTTGTCGCGACCGACCCACACGCCGGTCAGGCCACGGACCGTCGTGGCCTGCACGCCGAAGTCCGCGGCGGTCCGCACACACACCTGCTCGAGCGCCCGGACGTAGGCCACCACGTTGCGCAGACCTTGGAGGCGCACGATCGGGTAGGCCACCAGCTGTCCCGGGCCGTGGTAGGTGACGTCCCCACCGCGGTCGACGGCGTGCAGCTCGATGCCGCGTGATGCGCGCTCGGCAGCGTCCCACAGCACGTGGGAGTGGTCGGCCCGCTTCCCGGTTGTGTACACCGGCGGATGTTGCAGCGTCACGAGGACGTCGGGGATCTGCCCGGCGGCGCGGCGCACGACCAGCGCCCGTTGCAGCTCCCAGGCTGACGCGTACGGCACGAGTCCGGCGTCGACGGACAGGACCGGCTCGCCGGAGCCAGCCTCGCGGAGCGCCCCCGCCGACCGCTGGACGCTCGGTGAGCCCACCATCAGTAGGCGCTCACCTCCGCCGACCAGTCGTGGGTCTCGATCATCTCGGCGAGGTCCGCCAGGAACCGGGCCGCGTCGGCGCCGTCCACCATGCGGTGGTCGTAGGTGAGGCACAGGTAGGTCATCCAGCGGATCGCGATCTCATCGCCGAGCTCGTTGCTGCGGACCACCGGCCGCTTCTCGATCACCGGTGTGGCCAGGATGCCGCTCTCGGGCGGGTTGAGGACGGGGGTGTCGAACAGGACGCCGCGCGAGCCGGTGTTGGTGATCGTGAACGTACCGCCTTGGACGTCGTCGGGGTTGAGTTTCTTGTTGCGCACCCGGTCGGCGACGTCAGCGATCGCGCGGGCCAGGGCCGGCACGGTCAGGTCCTGCGCGTCCTTGATGTTGGGGACGATCAGACCCTGCGGCGCGTCCACCGCGACGCCGAGGTTGATCGTCTCGTAGTACTTGGCAACGCCCTCGTCGACGTCGATCGATGCGTTGAGCGACTCGTGGCGTGGCAGGACCATGCACACCGCCCGGGCGATGAACGGCAACGGCGACAGAGGCACGCCCTCGCGCTGGCGGAACGCGTCCTTGGCTTTGGCCCGCACCTGCATGACCCGGCTGACATCCACCTCGCGGGCCGCGGTGAGCTGCGCGGTGGTCTGGATGCTTCGGAACATGCTGCGAGCGATCGAAGCCCGGACCCGCGACAGCTTCTCCGTCCGGCCCCGCACGCCGTCGTGCGGCTGGCGCGGCTCGACCCCAGCGGCGGGGCGGCGTGGCTCGCGCTCGCGCTCCTCGTCCCGTTCCGCCTCGGGTGGCGCCTCCGGCTCGGCACGGCGGGCAGCGCCCTCCTGGATCACCCGCTCGACGTCCTGACGGGTGATGCGTCCCCCCTTCCCGGTGCCCTCCACGCGGGACACGTCGATGTCGTGCTCCTCGACCAGGCGTCGCACGATCGGCGAGAGCAGCTCTTCGCGGGCCTGCCCGTCGCCGCTGGGTTCGCCCTCACGTTCGGGCGCAGCGACCTCGGTGGCCGACGCTGCGCGCTCGGCCTGCGCTTCTGCTGCCGGTTCCTCCCGGGCAGCGGGTTGCTCGTCACGGCGTGGCTCCTCGGCCGGCTGCTGGGCAGCCTCCTGCTCGGGAGCCTCCTCCTCGGCAGGCGCCTCTGCCTCGGCCTCCGCTTCAGCCTCGTCGGCAGCCGGCGCCTCGGCCGCAGCCTCACCCTCGGTCTCGATGATCGCGACCACGTCGCCGACCTCGATCGTGTCGTCGACCTGCGCGCGGATCTCCTTCAACACGCCGCTGGCGGGAGATGGCACCTCCGTGTCGACCTTTTCGGTGGAGATCTCGAACAGCGGCTGATCCTCGGTGACGTCCTCGCCCTCGTTGACCAGCCACGCCGTGATCGTCCCCTCGGTGACGGACTCACCCAGCTGCGGCAGCTTGACTTCCTCGGCCACGACGACGGCCTCCTTCGCTTCGGGAACTCAGCCGTGCAGGGCGCGCCCCGCCAGGGCGAGGTGGGCCTCGCCAACGGCCTCGTTGAGGGTGGGATGAGGGTGGATGAACCGGGCGACGTCCATCGGGAGCGCCTCCCAGTTGTAGATCAGTTCCCCCTCGGCGATCAGGTCGGTGGCGTGCGGGCCGGTGAGGTGCACGCCCAGGATCCGCCCGGCCGTGTCGTCACGCCTGTCCGCGATCAGCTTGACCACGCCCTCCGACTTCATCATGCGGGCACGGGCGATGGTCTGGAACTTGTAGGTCTCGACGACGACGTCGTAGCCCTCGTCGCGGGCCTGCGGCTCGGTCAGTCCCACCGAGGCGACCTCGGGGGTGGAGAAGGTGACGCGCGGGACACCGGCGTAGTCGATCGGTGGGGGGGACAGACCGCCGAGCTGGTCCGCGACCAAGAAGCCCTCCGCGAACGACGCGTGGGCCAGCCCCAGTGTGGGGATCAGGTCACCGAGAGCCCAGACCCCGTCGACGTTCGTGCGGCAGTACTCATCGACCGTGACGAAGCCGTCTTCGAGGTCCACGCCGACGTCTTCGTAGCCGCAGTCCTCGATCACCGGACGCCGCCCGACCGCGACCAGCAGGAGATCACCTTCGAGCTTGTCCTCCTCGCCGTTTCCGCCCGTGACGGTGACCACGACGCCGCCGTCGCTGGCGTCGGCGGCGCTCAGCCGGGCACCGGTGCGGACCTCGATCCCTTGCCGCCGGAACTGGCGGGCCACCTCACGCGACGAGTCCGGGTCCTCCAGCGGCAGGACCCGGTCCTCCAGTTCGATCACGGTCACCGTCTGCGACCCGAAACCCTGCCAGACGCTGGCGAACTCCATCCCGACCGCGCCCGCCCCCAGGATGATCGGGCGCTCGGGCACCCGGTCGAGGTTGAGCGCGTGGTCGGAGTGGATGATCCGCTCGCCGTCGAACGGCGCCGGTGGGATCTCCCGCGGAACGGACCCGGTGGCGAGGACGACGGCGTCGCCACGCACCTGTTCGCCGCCGACCTCGACCGTGTTCGGATCGACCAGCCGGCCGTGGCCCTCCAGGGTCTCGATGCCGCGAGCCTTCAGCGCGCCCTGCAGGCCCTTCCACATCGCGTTGACGACCTTGTCCTTGTGCTCGTGCACCTTGGTGATCTCCACCCCTTCGAAGGTGGCGTTGACCCCGAAGTCGGGAGCGTCGCGGACGTGTTCGGCGATCTCCGCCGAGTGCAGCAGCGCCTTGGACGGGATGCATCCCCGGTGCAGGCACGTCCCGCCGACCTTGTCCCGTTCGACCAGTCCAACCGACAGACCGAGCTGCGCCGCGCGGAGCGCAGCGGAGTACCCGCCGGTGCCTGCCCCGAGCACGACGACGTCGAAGCGGTCATCGGCCACGGGCCCTCCATCCATGACACGGGTGATGTCCCCTGGTGACGTCCCCCAACGCTAGCCCACCCACCCTGTGACGTACCCGGGAGCCTCGACCGGACGGTCCCGTTTCACGACCGCTGATCGACAGTAGGGTCGGGACGTCGCGGGCGACGGAGATGACATGGTCACGGCACAGCACGAGGGCCTGATCAAGACGTCCCTGTACAGCCTCCACCAGCGGCTCGGCGCCCGGATCGCCGCGTTCGCCGGCTGGGCCGTTCCACTCGAGTACGCGGGCACCGTGGACGAGCACCGGGCAGTCCGCCGCGACGTCGGAGTCTTCGACGTGTCGCACCTGGGCAAGCTGTGGATCGACGGTGACGGCGCGGAGGCGGTGGTGGCTGCGTCGTTCACCAACGACCCACGCGACCTCGGCGACGGCCAGTCGCAGTACACCCTGTGCTGCGACGAGTCCGGCGGGATCCTCGACGACCTCATCGTGTACCGCCTGGCCGCCGACCGGTTCCTGGCGGTCCCAAACGCCGCCAACACCCAGACGGTGTTCGACCTGCTGCGCACGGCAGGCGACGAACACGGTGCGACCATCAGCGACGACTCGACCCGGCTGACCATGCTCGCGGTGCAGGGGCCGAAGTCGCTCGACCTGCTCGACCAGCTCTTCCCGACCGTCGCCACCTCGGTCCCCGAACGTGGGATCGCGCAGATGGATCTGGGCCCGTCCGACGACGGCTGGTACTGCCGCACCGGGTACACCGGCGAGGTCGGGGCCGAGCTCATCCTGCCGGGCCTGGACGGACCCGGGTACTTCGAGGAGCTCCTGAGACTGGGGGCCACCCCGTGCGGGCTCGGGGCACGCGACACCCTCCGCCTGGAGATGGGCTACCCACTCCACGGCAACGACCTGACGGCCGACACCAACCCGTTCGAGGCTCGTCTCGGCTGGGCGGTGGCGCTCGAAGCCCGCGACTTCCGCGGAGCCGAAGCGCTGCGGCGGGCAGCAGCGACCGAGCCATCCCGGCAGCTGTGGGGCATCCGCGCCGTCGAACGGGGCATCCCGCGCGCGGGGATGGCCGTGTCGGACAACGGAGAACGTGTCGGAGAGGTCACGTCCGGGTCGTACTCGCCGATCTTGGGCACCGGGATCGGCCTGGCGTACCTGTCCACACCGCTTGGTCCCGGCGACCGTGTCACGGTCGACATCCGGGGCCGGTCGACGCCGTTCGAGGTCGTCGACCCGCCGTTCCTGGATCGCGACACCCGCTGAACGGCCCCGCAGGCGCGGGGCAACCGGCGACGGCGCGCTTGCGGCCGTACACGAACGGACGGGGACGCAGGCTGCACCGCGACGCGGTCGCCCGCACGGTGGGAGACGACCGGCGCGTCCGCGGCGCACGCCGCCCGGGCCGGACCACCGGGCGGAGAGCAGGAGGCAGCGATGAGCTTCTTCAGCAAGGTCAAGGCCATGGGGCTGCTCGGCATCGGCGCTGCGGCCGGTGTCGCAGCCACGTACTTCTTCGATCCTGACCGCGGCCGCGCCCGTCGCGCGCAGACCACCGACCAGATCGGCGCGGCACTCCGCGACCAGGCTGACGACCTGCGCAAGAAAGCCGACTACAAGGCCGGTGAGCTCCGCGGCGCCATCGCGGAGAAGCTCCCGACGCAGGAGGACGGCGACTACGACGTCAAGACCCTCAAGGAGAAGGTCGAGAGCGAGGTCTTGGGCATCGGCGAGATCGACAAGAGCGCCATCGTCGTCACCGCACGCGACGGGATCATCGAACTCCGTGGCGAGGTTCCCACAGTCGAGCAGCGGCGCAAGCTGGTCGAGATGACCCGCGGGGTCGACGGCGTCCGCGACGTGATCGATCTGACCCACCTGCCCGGTGAGACCCCGCCGAACATCGAGGAAGCCGTCGACGCCAGCGGATTCGCCGCCACGACGGCGCGCCGGACGTCGCGGAGCTCCCGGTGACGCACGTCCCGCACGCGTAGGCCTGGGCCCGGAGGCAAGGATGGTCACCAAGAGGCTCGCCAGGTTCAACGCGGTCGCGGTGTTCCCGGATCTCGACCGGGCCATCGAGGCGCTCGATGCCCTCTTCGAAGCCGGCTACGACCCCGACGAGCTGTCCCTCCTCGGGCCGGAACACGCCATGGCACCCGGAACCGGACAGGTCAAGGAAGAGGTGACGCGCGCGGCCGGGGGTGTGGGCAAGAACTTCGCCAAGGGGATCACGTCCGGTGCGGTCGTCGGAGGATCGCTCGGGGCGCTGATCGGCGCTGCCGTGACCACCATCCCCGGGGTCGGCATCGCGGCGGGCGCAGGGGCGCTGTACGCCGGCGTCGCCGGGGCGGTGATGGGCCACATCCCCGGTGCGCTGCTGGGCGTGGAGGCCGGGGCGCGGAAGGCGATGATGTGGACCCAGACCCTCGAGCCGCTCCTCGTGCTCGTCGAGCATGACAAGGTCCTGCTCGGCATCCACTCCAACGACCCCGAGCGGGTCGACGAGGGTGAGGAGCGTCTGGGCAGCTTCGACCCAGAGAACCTCGCTCGGCTCGACGCCGACGAGGACTTCGAGCCACCAGGCGATTACGCGGCGTTGCTGGGTGTGAGCGTGCCGTCCGACCATCCCGAGCGAGCCGGCGGCGAGGTGGGCTTCAAGGAGGCCGACAAACGCATCGGGATGACCGAGCGGGGCGAGCCGCCGACGCGCGGCGAGTGACGGACGCCACCGATCGGAGTGCGGCACCTGACCGCGACACCTGCCGCATCCACCGCACCGCTCCGCTGGACGTGGCTCACCCTGGTGGCTGCCACGATCCTCTCCGGGTCGTGTTCGGCGCCTGGGGACTCGCCTCGGTCGACCAGCCCAGCGACGACGTCCGCTCCGGGGGCTGCCAGCCCGAACGGTGACGGCCACGGCGACGGTGCCCATCCCCACCCACCGGACGCTGCGGCGCGCCAGGGTCTGAGCGCCGACACGGTGGTGGCCTGGACCCGCCACCGGCTGCCCGACGGCTTCACCGCCGCCGTCGTCTCGTCGGGGACAGCGGCCAACCTGGCGGTCGTGCGGGGCGACACGCTGCCGCTGGTGGCCTCCCGCGGGGCCGACGGCCGTGAGCGGCGCCGCGCTCCCGATGGGGCGTGGTTCCCCGTCGAGGTCCTCGCGGTCGACCCCGCGGCCTACGCAGCAGTGGTCCCGGGCGCCTCATCCGTCGTCGACGTGCTCGCTGACGGCTCGGCCATCCTGAGCGCCAGCTCCGCGGAGGTCCGCGACGTCGCCGACGGCGCGACGCTCGTCTTCGCAGGGGGAGCCGAGATCACGGTCGCCGCCGTGGTCGCCGACGAGCTGATCGGCGCCGGCGAGGTCGTGGTGTCACACCGGACCGGCGGGGCACTCGGGGTCGTCACCGACAAGTACGTGCTGGCCCGGCCGAGCCACGACCGCTCGGAACTCGAGGCCGTGGTACGGACCGCCGCCGGCGCGGAGCCCGTCCGGATCCGTGGCGTCGGCGAGGCACCGGTGCTGCGACACGCCGACTCGGTTCTGCCACCCGCGCAGGTCAAGGCCCGGTTCGGCGAGTTCGCCATGCGCGAAGCGTCCGGGCGTGACATCGAGCAGGATCGTGACTGGGTCGCTGCGCACATCGTCACGGCGACCGTCCCGATCGTCGGCCAGGTGCGCTGTCACCGCGACTTCGTCCCGAGCCTGCGCGGCGCCCTGGCGGAGGTCGAGGAGCGGGGTCTCGCCCACCTGGTCGACCGTGGCGACTACGCGGGGTGCTGGAGCCCCCGCCGCGCCGGCGAGGACGGTCCCCTCTCACACCACGCGTGGGGCATCGCGGTCGATCTGAACGCGTCCGTCAACCGCCAGGGTGGGGCATCGACGCAGGATCCTCGCTTGGTGCAGGTGATGCGCCGGTGGGGGATGGCCTGGGGCGGTGAGTGGCTCCTACCCGACCCGATGCACTTCGAGTACCTGGAGCCTCCACCCGCAGGGTGACGGCGACGACGGCGCGCAGCTCGTACGGTCGCCGACAGCGGTCTTCAGGAGAGTCGCTTTGCAGGTCGTGATCGCGCCCGACTCGTTCGGTGGGAGCCTCACCTCGATCGAAGCTGCCGAGGCGATCGCGGAAGGATGGGCCGGCGCCCGACCGGGCGACGACCTCACGTTGGTGCCGATGGCCGACGGCGGGGAAGGCACCCTCGAGGTCGTCGCCACCCGAGGCGGCCAGCTGCGCCACGTCGAGGTCGCGCACCCGCGGGGACGCCCGATCGCGGCAGCATGGCTGCTGCGCCCGGACGGATCCGCGTTCGTCGAGTCGGCCACCGCATGCGGGCTCAGCCTGGTGGCCCCAGGCGAGCGCAACCCCATGCGCACCACCACCTACGGCGTCGGACAGCTGCTGGAGGACGTGCGCCGGGCCGGCGTTGCCCGGGTCGTCGTCGGGCTGGGCGGTTCCGCCACGGTGGACGGCGGTGCCGGCGCTGCTCTGGCCCTGGGGGTGCGCCTGACCCGAGCCGACGGCAGCGGGGCGAAGATCGGTGGTGGGGAGCTGCTCACCGTCCACCACGTCGAACCGACGTGGCTCGATCCGGGTTGGGACTCGATCGAGGTGGCGTTGTGGTCGGACGTCACCTCACAGTTGAAGGACGCCGCCACCACCTACGGCCCGCAGAAGGGCGCCACGCCCGAGATGGTGGCTGCTCTCCAACAGGGCTTGCTTCACTGGGCCGACGTCGTCGAGCGCCACCTGGGTGGCAGCTGGCGGCACCTGCCGGGGTCAGGTGCGGCGGGCGGTCTCGGCTTCGGCTTGGCCGCGGTGCTCGGGGCCACGATCGTGCCCGGCGCCGCGGCGGTCGCCGAGGTGATGGGGCTGCCCGACGAGGCGGCCCGAGCCGATCTGATCGTCACCGGTGAAGGCCGCCTCGATGCCACCTCGCGACAGGGCAAGGTCGCCGGCCACGTGGCCGCACTCGGCGCAGACGCAGGGGTCGCGGTGTGCGCGGTCGTGGGCAGCGTCGCCGGCCACGTGACCGGTTTCTTCGGCGTGGAGGAGGCGGGGGGCGGTGGCGACCCGGCCGGGGAGGTGGCCGCCGCGGCGGCGCGGCTCGCGCCTCGCGTGGCGCGGGCAACGTGACCGGTGGGGTGTTCGAAGTCGGGAAGGTCCGCCGGTAGACTGGCGTTGCAGGTGGCAGCGCCGCACGGAAGCGATCGTGCCGCCACTCTTCGAGGCCACAAGACGACGGGATATCGAACATGAGCGACGCCACCACCGACACCACGATCAAGGAAACCCTCGGCGGGCCCCCGGTCCGCGAGACCCTCGACGGCCCGCCGGCGGGTCTGCGCACCAGCGTGGTCGCCGTCACCGAGCGCGCCGCGACGAAGATGAAGGAGTTCCTCGCCCAGGAGGACGCCGCCAGTCAGGACGTGGCGCTCCGCGTGGCGGTGCAGGCGGGCGGCTGCGCCGGTTTCCAGTACGCGCTGTTCTTCGACGACCGCCGCCTCGACGGTGACCAGGAAGCCGTGCAGCACGGCGTCACCGTCCGCGTCGACGCGCAGTCGGCCAACCACCTGCGGGGCGCGACCATCGACTGGAAGGAGAGCCTCGAGGCCTCCGGGTTCCAGATCGACAACCCGAGCGCCTCGTCGTCGTGCGCCTGCGGTGAGAGCTTCAGCTGATCCGCTAACGGCGTCGACCAGTGGCGACAGCGGGGGCCCCACGGCCCCCGCTCCGCGTTGGGCGGGCCCCGTCGGGGCCGACAACGGCCGCATCCGCCGACGGTGTTGCTCCCGGCGGCCGAGGCGACCGTGGGATCGCCTGAACGAGAGCGGCAGATGGCCGACGTCTACGCCGGTCTGGCTAGCCGAGCTGGTCGCGACCGTGGGGAGACGCCGGGGCGTTTCGCCCTGGGGGCGTTTGCGCTGGCCAACGGGGCGCTGTCCATCGTCATCGTGTCCGTCGCGGCCGTGGTCGTGAACGAGCCGCTGGTGTTCCCGTCGCTGGGTCCCACGGCCTACCTGCTGTCGTACGCGCCGACCGACGTGACCACGGCGCCGCGCAACATCATCATCGGGCACCTCTTGGGCGTCGCCGCCGGCTACCTCGCGCTGGTGGTGTTCGGGATCCTGGACGCGCCGTCGGCTTTCGAGTCCGGCGTCACGGCGTCGCGCGCCGGCGCCGCGGCCCTGTCGCTCGGACTGACGGCCGCGTTCATGACCTGGCTCGATGCGGCCCACCCGCCGGCCGGGGCCACCACCCTCATCGTCAGCCTCGGCATCCTGACCACCCCACACCAGCTGACGGCGCTGATGATCGCAGTGGTGTTCCTGGCCTACCAGGGGATCGCGATCAACCGTCTCGCCGGGCTCCGTGTCCCGCTGTGGCGCTGAGCAACGAGCGCTCGTCACCCGGTCGCTCGCCGGCGCAACCACGTCGATGTAGCCGCTACCGTGCCACCGTGACCCTGATGGTGGGAGCGTGACTCCGTGCGCGTGCTGGTCGTCTCCTCAGACCCCGGGATACGGCTGCGGGCAGGGGCCGCCCTGCGGGCACGCGACGGGATCCAGGTCGATGAGGCCACCTCCGCGATGGATGGCCACCTGCTCACCTCCGAACGCGACTACGACGTCCTGGTGATCGACGGCGACATGCGCCCCGAGGGCGGCCAGTCGTTGCTGTTCGAGATCCGGGCACGCGCGGAGTACGAGGGAGTTCCCGCCCCCCCGGCGCTGATGCTGATGGGGCGCGAGGTCGACCGCTGGGTGTCGAAGTGGGCCGGTGCCGCCGATGCGGTGGTCAAGCCGGTGGGTTCCTTCGACATCGCCCGCCGCGTCCTCGCGCTCGCCGGCGAGGTCGAGTTCCCCGAGGCCACCGAGCGGTGGGGACCCGGCAAGGCGCGCGACATGGACCGCCCACCCGCCCTCGACCATCCCGACGCCCCGTCGAGCGAGCGCGCACCCTGACGACCGTCCGCTGCCGTGCCGCAGCACTGTTCGCCCGGTTGGGGAGCGGCGGCTACCGTGCCGGCGACCCCAGGAGGCGGCAGTGGTGAGGTCGACATGGTGGTGTGGCCAGATCTGATCGGGGCACTGCTACGGGGAGAGGACCTCACCGCTGACCAGGCAGAGGCCGCCCTCAACGCGGTCATGGGGGGGACTGTCAGCCCCCCGGTGGTCGCCGCCTTCCTCGTCGCTCTCCGCGCGAAGGGCGAGACCGACGAGGAGATCGCCGGCCTCGTTCGCGCCATGGTCAACCACGCGGAGCACGTGACGCTCGACGGCGCCGCAGTTGACACGTGCGGGACCGGCGGAGACCGTGCCGGCACGTTCAACATCTCCACGGTGGCCGCGCTGGTCGTGGCCGCCGCCGGCGTCCCGGTCGCCAAGCACGGCAACCGAGCCGCGTCCAGCCGCTGTGGCTCGGCGGATCTGCTCGAGGCCTGGGGAGTGGTGATCGATCTCCCGCCGCCGGCCGTCGCGCAGCTCATGAGCGACATCGGGATCGGCTTCCTGTTCGCCCGGACGTTCCACCCGGCCATGCGGCACGTCGCACCCGTCCGCGCCGAGCTCGGCGTCCCAACGGTGTTCAACGTGCTGGGGCCACTGACCAACCCCGCCGGCGTTGACCGGCAGGTGGTGGGAGTCGCCGACGCGCGACTCGCTCCGCTGGTCGCGGGGGCGCTCCTGCGGCTGGGACGGTCGCATGCGCTGGTGGTCCGCGGGGAAGACGGCCTGGACGAGCTCACGACCACCGGTCCGAGTCGGGTGTGGGAGATCCGCGACGGCCGCGTCACAGAATCGCGTTTCGATCCCGCTTCTCTGGGGTTGCCTCGCGCCTCGCTCGATGACCTGCAGGGCGGCGACGTCGACGACAACTTGCGGGTGGCCGACTCCGTCCTGGCGGGCGGGCCCGGGCCGGCGAGCGACGTGGTGGCGCTCAACGCCGCCGCGGCCCTGTACGTGGCGGGCGCCGCATCCGACCTGCGGGGGGGACTGCAGCTGGCTCGGGCCACGCTCGCGTCGGACGCCCCCCGCCAGCTGCGGGACCGGTGGGTCCGACGCAGTCGGGAGCTCGCCGCGGAACACGTCGCCTGATGGTCGCAGACCCCCCCCACGACCCGGCGGTCCTCGCCCGCAAACCCGACGTCGGCGTCGACGTCTTCGATGCCCTCGACGTCCGAGTCGGTCGGGTGGTCGACGTCGAGGAGTTCCCCCAGGCGCGGAGCCCAGCCTGGAAGGTCACCGTCGACTTCGGCCCGGCGGTCGGCCGGCTCCACACGAGCGCGCGTATCACCAACTACGGACGGCCAGAGCTGCTCGGCCGTCAGGTCGTCGGTGCGATCAACCTCGGGACGAAGCGCATCGCGGGGTTCGAGAGCCAGTTCCTCATCCTCGGCGCGTTCGAACCCGCCGGGACGGTCCGGCTCCTGCAGGTCGACGGTGACGTCCCTCCGGGTGCCCCGGTGGGCTGAACGGTGGCGCGTGACGTCGAGGCGCTCGCGGCCGCGCTGGTGGCTGCCGCCGGTCGGGTCGTGGTCCTGTCCGGCGCGGGGATCTCGGTGTCGAGTGACATCCCCGCCTTCCGTGGGAGCGGAGGGTTGTGGGAGCGGTACGACCCGCTGGAGTACGCCCACATCGGCGCTTTCCTGACGCGATCGCGCGAGGTGTGGCGCATGCTCCGTGAGCTCGACGCGGTTCTGGACGAGGCCCATCCCAACCCGGCGCACCATGCCCTGGCAGAGCTCGAGGACCTCGGGGTGGTCGGAACGGTCGTGACCCAGAACGTGGACGGGTTGCACCAGGAAGCGGGGAGCCGAGCGGTCGTCGAACTGCACGGCTCACGTCACAGCCTCACGTGCCTGGAGTGCGGCGCGGTGGTTCCGCGCGAGGACGTGTTGGAGGTGGTGGCGCAGGACGAGGTGCCCCGCTGTGAACGGTGCGGGGGTCTGCTCAAGCCGGATGTCGTCTTCTTCGGCGAACCGCTCCCGGCCGGGGCGATCGAACGTGCACGTGACGAGGTCCGCGACTGCGAGGTGCTCGTGGTCGTCGGCACCTCGGCGGAGGTCGAGCCGGCCGCCAGCCTCCCAACGCTCGCCGCCGCCCACGGCGCCGCCGTGTGGGAGGTCAACCCCGATCCGACGTGCACTGACGCGGTCCACGTCGCGCTCCCGGCGGAGGACGCCCTGCCACAGGTGGTCGAGCTCGTCCGCGACCGGCTGTCGTGAGTCGCAGCCGGGCAGACGGTTCCCGGCAACCGGCGGGTGGTGATCAGACGGCCATGGTGCCGCGTCGGTGGCCAGGAACGTTCGGTCGGGCCGTCAGGAGGTCGTCCGCCGCTAGCTTGCGAAGGACGAGAGCACCTTGCGGATCACGAGGGAGCGATGGCGGAATCGGATACAACGCGCAAAATAGTCATCCTCGGTGGTGGGCCGGCCGGGCTCACGGCGGCCTTGTACGCCGCTCGAGGCAACCTCGAGCCGCTGGTGATCGAGGGCGCCGAGGCAGGCGGGCCAACCGGTGGGCAGCTGATGCTCACCGAGGACGTCGAGAACTACCCGGGTTTCCCGGAGGGGCTCACGGGGCCGGAGCTGGTCGAGCAGATGCGTGACCAGGCGGAGCGTTTCGGCACGATGTACTGGACCGAGGACGCCGAGGAGGTGGACCTCTCGGAACGCCCGTTCCGCATCGCGACGGAAGAGCGCGAGGTCTTCGCCAAGGCCTTGGTCATCGCGACCGGAGCCCGGCCGCGACGCCTCAACGTGCCCGGCGAAGATCGGCTGTGGGGATCGGGCGTCTCGGCCTGCGCGACGTGCGACGGCTTCTTCTTCCAGGACCAACACGTCGTGGTGGTCGGGGGCGGTGACTCGGCCATGGAGGAAGCGACGTTCCTCACGAAGTTCGCCTCGAAAGTCACGGTCGTCCATCGGCGCGATGAGCTGCGGGCCTCCAAGATCCTGCAGGATCGCGCCTTCAAGAACGATCACATCGAGTTCCTCTGGAACACCGTGGTGACCGAGATCCAGGGCGACGGCCAGGTGTCGGCTGTGACGCTCGAGAACACGGAGCCCGGCGACTCCCTGGAGCGGACCGGCGAGACGCGCGAGCTCGAGTGCAGCGGCTTCTTCCTGGCCATCGGCCACATCCCGAACACGTGGCTGTTCGAGGACCAGCTCGATATGGACGACGAGGGCTACCTCCTCGTCGAGCAACCCAGCACGAAGACGAACGTCCCCGGCGTGTTCGCCAGCGGCGACTCCGTGGACCATGTCTACCGGCAGGCGGTCACCGCCGCCGGGACGGGGTGCCGGGCGGCGATGGATGCCGAGCAGTTCCTCTCCGACATGGAATGAGGTCTTCCGCGGCGGTGTCGCGTCTGCCGTGATGCGCTCGGTACCCGATCAGGCGTGCAGGCGTCGTCCCGCAGAAGCCGTTGTCGATCGGGAGCACGTCGACGTTCGAGAAGCCGGCTGCGTGCGCGTCCCCACGGAAGGCGGCGTCGTCAGGCTGTGATCGAGTGATGGCCGTTAGGCTGGCCGGATGCCGAGTCAGCGACCACTGACCGCGGAAGAGGTCCACCGACTCACCCCCCCGGATCGCAACCGCTTCGCGGATCTGCTCCGGGTCATCTCCATCATAGTGGTCGTCATCGGGCACTGGCTCATCGCCGTGGTGGCGGTCAGCGACGGCGAGTGGGTAACGGGCCGGCTCCTGGAGTTCGTCCCGGCCACCCGGTGGGCGACGTGGGTCTTCCAGGTCATGCCGCTGTTCTTCTTCGTCGGTGGGTACGCCAACGCTGCGTCGTGGAGTGCCACTGCAGGCCGCGATGTGCCGTGGGCGGTGTGGGTGCGGCGGCGGTCCCGTCGGTTGCTCCGACCGGTCGTGCCGTTGCTGGCGCTGTGGGTCCCGCTGGCTGTGCTCCTGGGACTGGCGGGTGTGCCCGGTGAGCTGCTGCAGCTCGGGACCCAGGTGGCGTTCATCCCCGCCTGGTTCCTGGCTGCGTACGTGCTGGTGGTGGCTGCCGCGCGGGCCACGTTCGCCGCTCATCGGCGCTGGGGCCTGGGCGCGCTCGCGGGCCTGGTGGCCGTCGCCATCGCCGTCGATGCGGCGCACCTGTCAGGTGTCCCGGTGGTCGGGTACACCAACTTCTTCTGGGTGTGGGTGGCCGTCCACCAGCTCGGGTACTTCTGGTACGACAGCCGTCTCCCGGGCTCGTTCGGGGGACCGGGCCTGGCGATCGGTGGGTACGCCGTGCTGGCTGTCTTGACCACGGTCGGCGGTTACCCGGTCGCGATGATCGGGGTCGAACCCGGCCAGCGCAGCAACAACTCGCCGACGTCGATCGCCCTGTTCGTCCTGGGAGTCGCACAGTTCGGCGTCGTCGCCGCGGTCCGCGATCCGGTTGAGCGGTGGCTGCGCCACTCCAGGGCATGGGCGTGGGTGGTCGCGGCCGGGGCGGTGGCCATGACGGTCTACCTCTGGCACCAGACCGCGCTCGTGGTCGTGGCTGCGTTGACGATCCCGACCGGGATCTGGCCGGAGACGGGCGTCGCGGACCTGCGCTGGTGGTCGCTCCGGCCGCTGTGGCTCGTGCTGTGTGGCCTGGTGCTGGTCGTCCTCGTCCGCGTCTTCGCCCGGTTCGAGCGGGTCGGCGAGCCCCGGTCGCGGTCGGGACGGGTCCGCGCCGCGGTCGGGGTGGTGGCCACGACCGCGGGGATCGGGCTTCTGCTCGCCGGCGGGCTGTACGACCCCGCCCAGACCGCGGGGATGCCGCTCACCGCCCTCGGGCTGCTGTTCGCCGGGCTCGGCGCGCTGGGCGTGATCCGCAACCATCCTGCTGCCGAGCTCCGCACGGCCGAGCCCACGGAGCAGGTGACCGGGCCGTGACCGTTGCTGTCGGGCGACGTGGCGACGGGTCGAGCGTCAAGGTGACGACCGCCTCCCCCTCGCTTTCGACGACCCACCCCCGAAGCAACTGTGAGGCGGTTGGGCCGTTCAGGCGGCGGCCAGGAGCCCGACACCGAGGACGACCGTCCCGGTCGCAAGGCTGGCACCGCCCAAGTAGGCGAGGTTGATCAGCCGGTTGGGGCGCTCGGCCTCAGGGTGCACCACCGACAGGAAGTAGGCGACCGGCAGCAGCACGGCCGAGGCCGGGATAGCGATCCGGACGAGTTGCTTCCACCCGCCGGTCAGTTCAGCGTGGTCGACGAGGATCAGCGCCACCAACGACAGCACGAGCAGCACGCCGGCGTGGGCGTGGCCCGCTCGCCACAGCCGCTGCCGGAGCGGGTGGCGGTAGTAGTCGGTCTGGCGGGTGATCCAGTGCCACAGGATGCTCGCACCACCGAAGACCACCGTCGGGATCAACAGCAGGATGATGCCTGCGGTCAGGATGCTGTCCTGTGACATCTGGCCGCTCCTCGGTGCGACGGGTACCTGCGATGGGTAGCTGCGATGGGTAGTGGGTGCCTGCGTACGGTCGGCGACCTGCCGATCGCACGACGTGACCTGGCAGCCGGGGCATCACAGTGTCTGCGCGGTTGAGACGGGGGTCGTGGCGGCGGTCAGGCCGCAGATGCGCGACGGCCCGGGC
>JALYHG010000181.1 GCA_030776725.1 Actinomycetota bacterium | reverse complement strand
GCTTGCGGATGCCGCCGACAGCGCGGCGCGGACCCTTGCGGGTGCGGGCGTTGGTGTGGGTGCGCTGACCGCGAACCGGGAGACCGAGACGGTGGCGGATGCCCTGGTAGCTGCCGATCTCGATCTTCCGCTTGATGTTGTTGGCGACCTCACGCCGCAGGTCGCCCTCCACCCGGAGGTTGTTGTCGATGTACAGCCGGATGCGCTGCACCTCGTCGTCGGTCAGGTCACGGACGCGCGTGTCACCGTTGCACCCGACCGCCACGCAGATCTCCTCGGCGGTGCTCTCGCCGACCCCGTAGATGTAGGTGAGCGCGACCGTCACCCGCTTGTCGCGGGGAAGGTCGACACCGGCGATACGGGCCACGCTGTCCTCCTTCGTCTCAGCCTTGGCGTTGCTTGTGGCGCGGGTTGGTGCAGATCACCATCACGCGTCCCTTGCGGCGGATGATCTTGCAGTTGTCGCAGATCCGCTTCACGGATGGGTGAACCTTCACGGACGTGTCCTTCTCACGGCCGGCGCGCCGGCTGGCCGCTACTTGTAGCGGTAGGTGATGCGACCACGCGTGAGGTCGTAGGGGCTGAGCTCGACGACCACCCGGTCGCCGGGGAGGATCCGGATGTAGTGCATCCGCATCTTCCCGGAGATGTGGGCCAGCACCTTGTGCCCGTTGTCCAGCTCCACGCGGAACATGGTGTTCGGCAGCGGTTCGAGGACGGTGCCCTCGACCTGGATGGCCTCTTCCTTCTCCGCCAAAGCCGGGTTCCTCACGTCGTGGGTCGTGCGGCTCGACGCGGCCGCACACGTCAGTACGCGGTCGGGTCGGAACGAGAGTATGGCCCGGTCAGGCCGGGCCTAGGGCTGAGGCTACCAGTCGGGTAGAGGCTCGTCCAACGGCCGTGCCGGCTCGTCGTGGCGCGCGGTGAGCACCCATGGTCCGTCCTCGGTGATCGCCACGGTGTGCTCCCAGTGCACGGACGGGCGGCCGTCGGCGGTCACCACCGTCCAGCCGTCTTCCAGCGTCCGGGTCCGCGCAGCGCCGAGGTTGAACATCGGCTCGATCGCGAGGACCCACCCGCGCGACAGCCGCAGGCCCCGCCCGGGGCTGCCGTAGTTGGGGACCGCCGGGTCCTCGTGCAGCGACCGGCCGATGCCATGCCCGACGTACTCACGAACCACGCCGTAGCCGTGTTCGGCGGCATGCGCCTCGATGGCCGCGCCGATGTCGCCGAGTCGCCGCCCGTGGACGGCCTCCTGCAACCCCGCCCACAACCCCCGACGGGTGGTGGTCAGCAGATCGCGGAGCTCCGGTTTGAGGCTCTCCTCACCGCCGACCGGGATGGTGATCGCCGAGTCGCCGTGGAAGCCGTCCACGATCGCACCACAGTCGATCGACAGCAGGTCTCCTTCAGCCAGGACCACCTGTTTGGACGGGATGCCGTGCACGATCTCGTGGTTGACCGACGTGCACAGCGATGCCGGGAAGCCGCGGTACCCCTTGAAGGACGGCACCGCGCCTTGGCCGCGGATGACGTCCTCGGCGACCCGGTCGAGGTCGAGCGTGGTCATGCCTGGCTCGACCGTGGCGATCAGCCGTTCCAGGGTGCGGGCAACGACCTGGCCGGCCTTGGCCATCTTGGTGATGTCGTCGGCGGACTTCCGGATGATCATGGGTGGTCTTCCGGCGGGGGGACGTACTCGCCGAGGGTCCCGAGCGCACGTTTGAGGACGTCCTGTACCGACCCGACCGCGTCGACGTCGCGGAGCAGGCCGCGCTGCCAGTAGAAGAACTCCAAAGGCTCGGTCTGGCGGTGGTAGACGTCGAGCCGGTTCCGCACGACGTCCTCCGTATCATCCTCGCGGTGCACCAACTGTCCGCCGCAGGGACAAGCGTCGTCCTCCGGCGGCGGATCGAAGTCGACGTGGTAGTTGCGACCACAGTCGTCGCACACCCGCCGGCCCGTGATGCGCCGCACCACCTCGTCTTCGTCGATCGAGAACCGCAGCACGCAATCCAACGGCTGTCGCAGATCGGCGAGGAGCCCCTCGAGCTCCTGCGCCTGGGGGACGGTCCGCGGGAAACCGTCCAGCACGAACCCGTTGGCGGCGTCGTCCTCTTGGAGGCGGTCGCGGACCATGGCGATCACCAGGTCGTCGGGCACCAGCTCACCGGAGCTCATGTACTGCTCGGCCTTCTGCCCCAGCTCGGTGCCGTTGCGCACGTGGGCGCGGAAGATGTCACCGGTCGCGATGTGCGGGATGCCGTAGACCTCGGCGACACGCCTGGCCTGAGTTCCCTTCCCCGCCCCGGGCGGGCCGAGGAGGATGACGCGCAACGCTTCGTCTTCCGCCACCTCCTGGGTCATGCCAGGAAGCCCTCGTAGTTGCGCTGCAGCAGCTGGCTCTCGATCTGCTTCATGGTCTCGAGCGCCACCCCGACCACGATCAGCAGCGAGATCCCTCCGAGCGGGAACGACGTCACGTTGGCCAGCGCCAACGCCGCGAACGGGATCACCGCGACGGTGGTGAGGTACAGCGAGCCGGGGAGCGTGATCCGGCTCAGCACCCGGTCCAGGTACTCGGCGGTGGCGCGACCCGGCCGGATGCCGGGGATGAAACCCCCGTAGCGCTTGATGTTGTCGGCGACCTCAACCGGGTTGAAGGCGATCGCCGTGTAGAAGTAGGTGAAGAACATGTTGAGAGCGGCGAACACCCCGATGTACACGAAGCTGCTGGGGTTGGCGAGGTAGCGATCGTTGAACTCGACCATGGGCTGCCACGCCGTGATCGACGCGGCCAGCGTCGGGAGGTACATCATCGACGACGCGAAGATGATCGGGATGACGCCTGCCTGGTTGACCTTCAGCGGGATGTAGGTGCTCTGGCCACCGTAGACCCGCCGACCGACCTGCCGCCGCGCGTACTGAACGGGGATGCGTCGCTGGCCCTGCTCCATGAACACGATCGCGATCGTGAGGAAGATCCCCAGGACCATGACCATGGTGAACACGAACCCGCCGCGGGTCGCCAGGACGTTACCGCCCTGGGCGGGCATCGCCGCGATGATCGAGACGTAGATCAGCAGCGACATGCCGTTGCCGACCCCACGCTGGGTGATCAGCTCGCCGAGCCACATGATGAACGACGTGCCGGCGGTCAGGGTCAGGACGATCAGCGCGATCGTCCAGGCGTCAGCGTCCGGCAGGACGTTCTGACCGAAGAGGGAGTTCTGGCCGGACTGGCGGGCCAGGACGGTTAGCCCGCTGGACTGCAGCAGTGCCAGCCCGACCGTGACGTACCGCGTCCACTGGGTGATCTTACGGCGTCCCTGCTCGCCCTCGCGCTGCCACTGCTCGAGCCGAGGGATCACCACAGCCAGCAGCTGCATGATGATGCTCGCGGTGATGTACGGCATGATCCCGAGCGCGAACACCGCCATCTGGGTGAGTGCCCCACCGGAGAACATGTTGATCAGGGCCGTCAGCCCCGACTGGTCACCGGCCGCGGCGCGGACGAGGTCGAAATCCACACCCGGGACCGGGATCCAGGACCCCAAGCGGAAGATCCCGATGATCACCACGGTGAACAGGATCTTGCGCCGCAGGTCCGGCGCCTTGAAGGCGTTGATGAAGGCCCTGAGCATCCGATCCCGCCCGTTCTGCGACCGACCACTTCCAAGCGGCCGGGAGGACTGGCGAGCCTACCGGCTCGCGCGCGACTCCACGGACCCACCGGCGGCCGTGATCTTGTCGCGAGCTGACCTCGATACGCGATCGACCCGCACGGTCAGCTGCGTGGACAGCTCGCCGTGGCCCAGCACCTTGACCGGATGCTTGCTCTTGCCGACCAGTCCGCGCTCGCGGAGGGTGTCCGCGGTGACCTCGTCACCGTCAGCGAACGCAGCGTCGAGCTTGGCGACGTTGACGATCGCGTACTCGACGCGGCTGCGCGGGGTGCCGAAACCGGGCAGCTTCGGCTGGCGGCGCTTCAACGGCATCTGACCGCCTTCGAAACCGACGGGGACGGTCCCACGGGCGCCGGTGCCTTTGGTGCCCCGGCCTGCGGTCTTCCCGCCCTTGCCGCGGTCACCGCGGCCGACGCGCCGCTTGGCGCGCGTCGCTCCCTCGGCGGGCTTGAGGTGGTGGACCTTCATGAGTTGTCCTTGTCGTCTACGCGGGCTTCGGCCTGCACCACCTCGAACTCGACGAGGTGAGCGACCTTGCGGAGCATCCCGCGGATCTCGGGACGGTCGGGCTGCACCACGGTGTGGCGGATGCGGCGCAGCCCGAGTGAACGCACGGTGTCGCGCTGGCCCCTGGGCCGGCCGATCAGCGAACGGATCTGTGTGATGCGCAGCGCGGCGGTGGGCTCGGCCACGTCACGCCCCCTCGCGGAGCGTCTCGATCATCGCTTTGGGGGCGACCTCTTCCAGCGGCTTGTCACGCAGCCGCGCGATCTCCTCGGGGCGCTTCTGACCTTGCAGGGCAGCGACCGTGGCGTGGATCACGTTGATCGGGTTCTGCGTCCCGAGCGACTTCGCCAGGATGTCAGAGATCCCCGCGGCCTCCACCACGGCACGGACGGGACCACCCGCGATCACCCCGGTCCCGGGTGCCGCTGGCTTGAGCAGCACCCTCCCGGCTCCCGCGTGACCGACCATGGGATGAACGATGGTCCGTCCGACCATCGGGACCTCGAAGAAGTTCTTCTTCGCCTCCTCCACGCCCTTCTGGATCGCCGACT
The DNA here is from genome assembly GCA_030776725.1 of Actinomycetota bacterium. Taxonomy (NCBI): domain Bacteria; kingdom Bacillati; phylum Actinomycetota; species Actinomycetota bacterium. The sequence goes on along the minus strand of JALYHG010000181.1, from coordinate 10,375 downwards.
GCACCTCCCGTGCCTTGCCGTGGCCAACCCCGACGGTCCCCTTGCCGTCGCCCACGACGACGAGCGCGGTGAACTGGAACCGCCGACCTCCCTTCACCACCTTGGCCACGCGGTTGATGTCCACGACGCGTTCGTCGTACTGCTCTCGGGCGTCGTCGCGGCCGCGGCCGCGACCTCTGCTGGGACGTGCCATGTCGTATCGCTCCTCAGCCCGGCCTGCATAGCCGGGCTCGTCGTCAACTAGAAGTCCAGACCCGCCTCGCGGGCGCCGTCGGCCAGGGCCTTGACCCGGCCGGCGTAGCGGAAACCGCCACGGTCGAACACGACCCGCGTGACCCCAGCCTGCCTGGCGCGCTCGCCGACGGCCTCGCCGACGCGTCGCGCCACATCGCTCTTGCCGCCAGCGTCGGCGTCGCCCACCTGTGGTTCGAGCGACGAAGCGGCTACCAGTGTGTGGCCGCGGTCGTCGTCGATGACCTGCGCGTAGATCGCGCTGTTGCTGCGGTACACCGACAGGCGCGGCCTGTCGGCCGTGCCTCGGATCTGCTTGGCGATCCTGGCGGCGCGGCGGCGGCGCCCCGCACGCTTGACGTTGGTATCCATCGTGGCCTCCTGCTTCAGCGACCGGCGGCCTTCCCCGCCTTGCGACGGACCTGCTCGCCCTCGTACCGGATCCCCTTGCCCTTGTAGGGCTCGGGTTCGCGGACCGCCCGGATGTTCGCAGCGGTCTGGCCGACCAGAACCTTGTCGATGCCGCTCACCACGACGCGGTTCGGGGTCGGGACCTGCAACTCGATGCCTTGGGGAGCCTCCACGGTGACCGGATGGCTGAACCCCACCTGCAGCTCGACGCTGGCGCCGCTCGCGGCGGCCCGGTAGCCCACTCCCACCAACTCGAGCGTCTTCGAGTAGCCCTCGGTCACGCCTTGGACCATGTTCGCGATCAAGGAACGGACCAGACCGTGGCGCTCTCGGCTCTCACGCTCCTCGCTGGTGCGGGTCACCATCACGGCGCCGTCGTCGCCGCGGGTGATCGTCACCCCGGACGGCATCTCGCGGACGAGTTCGCCCTTGGGGCCGCGGACCGTCACGGTGCGACCGGCGATGTCGACCGTGACGCCGTCGGGGACGGGCACCGGGTACTTGCCGACACGGGACATGCTGGGACTCCTCTACCAGACGTAGGCGACGATCTCGCCGCCCCGTCCTTGCCGCCGGGCCTCACGGTCGCTCATGAGCCCTGCGCTGGTGGACAGGACCACGATGCCGAGCCCGCCCAGGACCCGGGGTATCTCGTGGCGCTTGACGTACACGCGCAGCCCGGGCTTGCTGATCCGCCGCAACCCGGTCAACACCCGCTCGCGGTCGGGTCCGTACTTCATCCGCACGTGGAGGGTGGGCTGGGGCTTGGTCGGCTCGACCTCGTAGCCGGAGATGTAGCCCTCTTGTTCGAGGATCTCGGCGATCGACGCCCTCATCTTGGACGACGGCATGCTGGCCTGGTCATGGTACGCCATGGAGGCGTTCCTCAGACGCGTGAGCATGTCCGCGACCGGATCGGTCATCGTCACGGTTGCATCTCCTGCAGGTGGTCGGGAGCGCCAGTGAACCCGCCGGTCGAAGACCGGCTACCAGCTGGCCTTGCGGATCCCCGGCAGCTCACCGCGGTGTGCCATCTCGCGGAAGCAGATCCGGCACAGCATGAAGTGACGGAACACCGCCCGTGAGCGTCCGCAGCGGGCGCACCGGGTGTTCTCCTGTGTCGAGAACTTCGGTTCGCGCTTCGCCTTCGCGATCAGCGACTTCTTCGCCATGGTCGTTCCTCGTCGGTCGGTCTTGCTCGTTGGCCGACAGCCTTCCGGGTCGGCTGCCCACTGGTTCGTCCGTGCTCAAGTCGCGGGCCGGGCGAACGGCACGCCGAGCTCCTCGAGCAGCGCGCGGCCGGCCTCGTCCGTATCCGCGGTCGTCACGAACGTGATGTCCATCCCGCGTACCGCGTCGATGTCGTCGTAGTCGATCTCGGGGAAGATCAGCTGCTCGGTCACGCCGAACGTGTAGTTACCCCGTCCGTCGAACGAACGCGGGTTCAGCCCGCGGAAGTCCCGGACCCGCGGCAGCGCGATCGTCAGCAGCCTCTCGGCGAACTCCCACATCCGGTCTCCGCGCAGCGTCACCTTCGCGCCGATCGCCATGCCGGCACGCAGCTTGAAGCCGGCGATGGACTTGCGCGCCCGGTTCACCTTCGGCCGCTGGCCAGTGATCGCCGACAGATCGTTGATCGCGCCCTCCAGCGCCTTGGCGTCGTTGATGGCTTCCCCGAGCCCCACGTTGACGACGATCTTCTCGAGCCTGGGCACGGCCATCACGTTGGTGAGGTCGAGCCGCTCCATCACGGCAGGGATGATCTCGTCGTGGTACCGCCGCTTGAACCGCGGGACGTACCGCTCGGTGGTGGTGGTCATGATCGGTCCTCGTCTAGAAGGTTCCGCCGCAACGCCGACAGACGCGAGCCTTGCTGCGTCGCTCGCCATCGTCGGCCAGGGCGAACCCGACCCGGGTCGCCTCCCCGCACGACGGGCACACCGGCTGCACGTTGGAGATGTGGACCGGTGCTTCCGTCTCGATGATGCCGCCTTCCTGCGCTCCGCGTGCGGTCTGCTGCAGACGCTGGTGCTTCCTCACGAAGTTGACGCCCTCGACCAGCACCCGGTCGCGATCGTGCAGGACGCGGATGACCCGCCCCTCCTTCCCGCGGTCCTTCCCGGCGATCACCCGGACGCGGTCGTCCTTGCGCACACGTTGCATCACAGCACCTCCGGGGCGAGCGACACGATCCGCATGAACCGATGATCTCGCAGCTCCCGGCCGACCGGCCCGAAGATGCGCGTGCCGCGGGGGGTCCCGTCAGGACGGATCACGACGCAGGCGTTCTCGTCGAACCTGATGTAGGACCCGTCGGGACGACGCTTCTCCTTCTGGGTGCGCACCACGACGCACCGGACGACGTCGCCCTTGCGGACGTTGGAAGCCGGGATCGCGTCCTTGACCGTGGCGATAAACGTGTCACCGATCGACGCGTAGCGCCGGCCTGAGCCTCCGAGGACGCGGATGCAGAGCACCTCGCGGGCACCGCTGTTGTCGGCCACGCGCAGGCGCGACTCTTGCTGGATCATCTCTGGGTCATTTCTGTCACCGGGTCTGTCATCGGGCGGTCCACCGACGGCACCGGTCGAGCGGCTACTTCGCCCGCTCGACGATCTCCGCCAGCCTCCAACGTTTCGTCTTGCTCAGGGGCCGGGTCTCCACGATCCGGACACGGTCGCCGATGGCTGCGTCGTTGCGCTCGTCGTGGGCGTGGTACGTCGTCGAGCGCTGCATCGTCTTGCCGTACAGCGGATGGGTGGTTCGCCGGTCGACGCTGACGACGATGGTCTTGTCGGCGGCGTCGCTGACCACCAACCCGGTCCGTTCCTTGCGGCGGGCGCGGCCGGAAACGGCTGTTGTGGTGTCGCTCACGTCGGTCACCTCGGCGTTTCGGCGGCGTCGGCGGCGAGCTCGCGCTCGCGGAGCACGGTCAGGCAGCGGGCGATCTCGCGCTTGACCTGCTCGAGGCGGCGCGGGTTGTCCAGCTGACCGGTGACGTGCTGGAAACGTAGGTTGAACAGCTCGTCCTTGTGCTCGGTCAGGTGCTGTCGCAGCTCAGCCTCGGGGAGCTCGCGCAGTTCGGTGGCGTCCACGGTCAGATCTCCTCGCGCGTCACGAACTTGGTCTGGACGGGCAGCTTGTGGCTGGCGCGGCGCATGGCCTCGCGCGCCAGCTCCTCAGACACGCCCGACAGCTCGAACATCACCCGACCCGGACGGACAGCGGCGATCCAGTGATCAGGCGAGCCCTTCCCGGAACCCATGCGGGTCTCGAGCGGCTTCTTGGTCACCGGACGGTCGGGGAAGATCGTGATCCGGACCTTCCCTCCGCGGCGGATCGCGCGGGTCATCGCCACACGTGCCGCCTCGATCTGGCGGGCGGTGATCCACCCGTGGGTCGTGGCCTTCAAGCCGTAGTCGCCGACGTGGACCTCGGTGTGTCCCGTCGCCAGCCCGCGTAGCGGCTTGGGGCGGTGCTGCTTCCGGTGCTTGACACGCTTCGGCGAGAGCATCAGCCACCCTCCCCTTCGCTCTTCGACGGGTCCTCGGGTTCGTCGGTGGACCCGCGGTGCGGTTTCGTCTCGACGAACTCGGTGTCCTCCACGGACGGCTCCGGCGCCGCGTCAGGCGCCACGTCGGCGACCGACATCGGGCCGGATTGCGCTGGCGCGGCGTCGGTCGTGGCCTCCTCGACGTCGTGCCTGGCGGTCTTGCCGCGCTCGTCGACGGTCACGGCGTGAGGCTCCGCGGCCTGCCCTCCGCCACGGTGCCCGGCCGTCACGTCAGGAGCCGGCGTGGCGGTGTCCTGCTGCTCGGGCGTGGGGACGGCAGGCGTCTCCTTCGCCACCTGCTCGGCGGTCCCCTCATCGGGTGGAGACGCCGGCGACGTCGTCTGGGCGTGCTCCCGCCGTTCGGCCTGCTCGTCGCCGAGACCAGCGGCCCGAGCGGCAGCGCGGGCGGCCTTGCGGGCGGCCTTGCGGCGGCTGGGGCGGTCGTCGGTGGGGCGTCCCTCGGCCGCTGCCTTGGCACGCTGCATGGCGCGCTGGGTCTCGATGTCCTCGGCCGACGGCAGCTGGTCGCCCTTGTAGATCCACACCTTCACGCCGATGCGCCCGTAGGTCGTGCGGGCCTCGTCGAAGCCGTAGTCCACCACGGCACGTAGCGTGTGCAGCGGCACCCGGCCCTCGCGGTACCACTCCGACCGGCTCATCTCGGAGCCACCGAGCCGGCCCGCCACCTGCACGCGAACCCCTTGGGCGCCCGCCTTCTGCGCCGACTGCACCGCGCGGCGCATCGCACGCCGGAACGACACCCGACCGCGGAGCTGCTCGGCGGTGTTGAAGGCCAGCACCTGCGCGTCGAGCTCGGGGTTCTTGATCTCGAGGATGTTCAGCTTGATCTGCTTGCCGGTCATCTTCTCCAGCGCGCCACGGATCGCGTCGGCCTCGCTACCCCGGCGCCCGATCACGATCCCCGGCCGGGCCGCGTGGACGTTGATGTCGACCCGGTCGTCGGTCCGGACGATCTCCACCCGCGAGATCCCGGCATGCCGCACCCGCTCCTTGATGTACTCACGGATCCGGGCGTCCTCGTGCAGGTAGTCCGCGTACTTCTTGTCCGCGAACCACTTGGATCTCCAGTCGGTCGTGACACCGAGCCGGAACCCGTACGGGTGTACCTTCTGTCCCACTCTCAGTTCTCCTTCGTGGTCCGGGGCGCGTTCAGTCCTGTGGTGCGGCCGCCGGCCGGGCGGGCTCGCGCGTGCCCACGACGACCGTGATGTGACTCGTCCGCTTGCGGATGCGGTACGCGCGTCCCAGGGCCCGCGGTTGCCAGCGTCGCAAGGTCGGTCCGTCGTCGGCGTAGGCGTTGATGACCCACAGCTCGTCGGGGTCGAGGCCGTCGTTGTTCTCCGCGTTGGCGATCGCGGAGTCCAGAACCTTCCGCAGGGGCCTGGCAGCGCCCTTCCCGGAGAAGTCCAGGATACGGCGTGCCTCCTCGACGTGCTCGCCCTTGACCAGGTCCGTCAGCTGCCGGACCTTGGTCGGCGAGACACGCACGTACTTCGCCGTCGCCTTGGTCTGTGCCATGGGTCGCTGTCATCCTCTCCGCCGGGCGTCGCCGGGGTCACCGCCGACGGGTCTGTGCCGACTTCTCGCCGGCGCCCCTCCACTTGATCACGCGGGTCGGAGCGAACTCGCCGAGTTTGTGGCCGACCATGTTCTCCGAGATGTAGACCGGCACGTGCTTGCGGCCGTCGTGGACCGCGATGGTGTGTCCGACCATCTCGGGGAAGATCGTCGAGCGGCGTGACCAGGTCTTGATCACGCGTTTGTCACCTCTGGCGTTCATCTCGTCCACCTTCTTCATCAGGTGGTCGTCGACGAACGGTCCCTTCTTCAGGCTGCGTGGCATGGTGTCTGGAGCCTCCTCTAGCGGCGCCGGCCGCCGCGGCGGCGGATGATCTGCTTGTCGGACGCCTTGCCCTTCTTGCGGGTCCGTCGCTGGGGGTTGCCCCACGGGTCGGTCGGGTGCCGGCCGCCCGACGACTTGCCCTCACCGCCGCCGAGCGGGTGGTCCACCGGGTTCATCGCCACTCCGCGGGTCTGCGGGCGGCGGCCCTTCCAGCGCGACCGGCCGGCTTTGCCGGCGCTGACCAGCTCGTGCTCCTCGTTCCCGACGGTCCCCACGGTCGCGCGGCAGCGGCTGTCCACCAGGCGGATCTCACCCGACGGCAGCCGCAGGGCGGCGTTACGCCCCTCCTTGGCCAACAGCTGGATCTGGGTCCCCGCCGAGCGTCCGAGCTTCGCGCCGCCGCCGGGGCGCAGCTCCACGGCGTGGACGGTGGTCCCTAGGGGGATGCTGCGCAGCGGCATCGCGTTGCCAGGTTGGACGTCGGCTCCCTCCCCCGACTCGATCCGCATCCCGGGGACCAGCCCCTTGGGCGCGAGGATGTAGCGCTTCTCGCCATCGTGGTAGTGCAGCAGCGCGATCCGCGCGGACCGGTTGGGGTCGTACTCGATCGTGGCCACGGTCGCGGGGACACCGTCCTTGTCCCGGCGGAAATCGATCAAGCGGTACTGGCGCTTGTGACGCCCGCCGCGATGGCGGCTCGTGATGCGGCCGTGGACGTTCCGCCCCGACGTCCGGGGCAGTGGACGCAGGAGGGACTTCTCCGGCTCGGTCTCGGTGATGGAGCCGAAGTCGGACACCGACATGCCCCGGCGGGCGTTCGTCGTCGGCTTGTACTTACGGTTCGGCATTCATCTGCTCCTCGGTGCGTACACCGCGTCGTGCGGCACCCGCCTGTTCGTCACACGCCGGCGTCGAAGATCTCGATCTCGTCACCGGGCGCCAGGGTCACGATCGCCCGCTTGACGTCGGGGCGCTTACCCCAGGTCCATCCCCGGCGTTTGCGCTTGCCGCGCCGGTTGAGGGTGTTGACGCTGACGACCTTGACGCGGAAGATCTTCTCGACGGCGACCTTTATCTCGGTCTTGTTCGCCGACGGGTGGACGACGAAGGTATACTTGTTGTCATCCAGCAGGCCGTAGCTCTTCTCGGAGACAACCGGCCGGATGATGACGTCACGGTGGTCCTTCACGCCGTGACCTCCTCGGCCCCGCCGGTGTCGGGCGCGGCGGGTGCCGCGGTGTCGGTGCGCCGACCGGTCGCGATCAGCGGCAGCGCCGCCTCCTCGAACACGACCACGTCGCTCTTGAGCACGTCGAACGTGTTGAGCTGATCGACCGTGAGGACGTGGACATCTGGCAGGTTACGGAAGGACTTGAAGGTCGGCAGGTGCAGCGTGCCGAGCACCACCAGGACCTTGCGGTCGTCGAGGCCCCAGCTGGTCAGCGCCGCGACCGCCTCTTTGGTGCGCGGCTGATCGATCGTCAGGCCACGGACGACCGTGACGTCCCCGCCGATGGCGCGGTCGGTCAGGGCCGAGCTCAACGCCACGCGCTTCATCTTCTTGTTGATGCGCTGGCTGTGGTTCTCGTCGGCCGTACGGCCGTGCGCGACGCCGCCTCCGACCCACTGCGGGGAGCGGATGGAGCCGTGCCGCGCCCGCCCGGTGCCCTTCTGGCGCCACGGCTTGCGGCCACCGCCACGGACCTCGCCACGGGTCTTGGTCCTGGCTGAGTCCTGGCGGGCGTTGGCCAGCTGGGCGGTGACGACCTGGTGCATCAGTGGCACGTTGACCTGGCCGCCGAACCACTGCGCGGGGAGCTCGGCTGTGCCGACGGTCTCGCCCGACAGGTCCTTGACGTCGACCGTCAGCGACGGTCCGCGCGGTTGTCCGGTCATCGCTCAGCTCCAGTCCGCGCCGGCGCCTTCACCGCGTCCTGGATCAGGACCACGGACCCGTTCGGGCCGGGCACGGCTCCCTTGACCAGGAGCAGGTTGCGGGCAGGGTCGACGTCGGCGACTTCCAGGCTCTGGATCGTCACCCGCTGGTTCCCCGTCCGGCCCGCCATGCGCTGGCCAGGGAACGTGCGCGCTGGGGTCGCGCAGGCTCCGATCGCGCCAGGGTGGCGGTTCTTCTTCTTGACGCCGTGGCCATCACCCATCCCAGCGAAGTTGTGGCGCTTCATCACGCCGGCGAAGCCCTTGCCCTTGCCGCGACCGCTGACGTCGACCAGGTCGCCGGCGGCGAACACGTCACACGTCACCGTGGCGCCGAGCTCGGTGTCCGGCGCGGCGTCCAACCGGACCTCGGCGATGGTGCGTGCGCGCTCGGCGCCGGCCTTGGCCAGGTGGCCGGCGAGTGGCTTGTTCACCTTGCGGCGTGTGCCGTACGCCAGCTGCAGGGCGTTGTAGCCGTCAGTCTCGACCGTCTTGACCTGCGTCACCGTGCACGGACCAGCCTGGATGACCGTCACGGGGATCACCCGGCCGTCATCGTCGAAGACCTGGGTCATCCCGAGCTTGCTGCCCAAGATCCCTCTCGATGCCATGTCTCGCTCTCTTCCTACTCTCGTCAACGTCTGCGGTAGACAGGTGGGTCTCGATGTGCCCGACTGGTCTTGAACGGGGTGGAGGGCACACCGGCAGCCACCGAGCTACAACTTGATCTCGATGTCGACACCCGTCGGCAGCGACAGGCCCATGAGCTTGTCGATCGTCTTCTGGGTTGGCATGTGGATGTCGATCAGCCGCTTGTGGGTGCGCATCTCGAAGTGCTCACGCGAGTCCTTGTACTTGTGGGGCGACCGGATCACGCACCACACGTTGCGCTCGGTCGGCAGCGGAACCGGCCCGGTGACGTGGGCACCGGTCGCCTCGACGGTGTCGACGATCTCGCGCGCGGAACGGTCGAGGACCTCGTGGTCGTAGGCCTTCAGCCGGATCCTGATCTTCTGCTCTGCCATCTGTCTTCTTCTCTCCTGCGGTTCGCCGTCCTGGGCGGGCCGCGGTCGTCACTGCCTTCTGGGTGTCGGCCTTCTGGTGTCGCCCGTAGGGCGACTGGTCTTCGCGGAGCCCGAGGGCGACACCCAGAGGCGCTCAGGGCTTGAGCCCCGGGCGGACACCACCGCAGCTCATTTGATGATCTTGGTGACCCTCCCGGCGCCCACGGTGCGGCCACCCTCGCGGATGGCGAACCGCAGCCCCTCATCCATCGCGATCGGCGAGATCAACTCCACCGTCATCTGGGTGTTGTCACCCGGCATCACCATCTCCACCCCCTCAGGCAGACGCGCCTCACCGGTCACATCCGTGGTCCGGAAGTAGAACTGCGGCCGGTACCCGGTGAAGAACGGCGTGTGACGACCCCCCTCCTCCTTGGACAAGATGTACACCTGCGCCTCGAACTCCGTGTGCGGCGTGATCGACCCCGGCTGAGCCAACACCTGACCACGCTCCACATCGTCCTTCTTCGTCCCGCGCAACAACACCCCCACGTTGTCGCCCGCCTGACCCTGATCAAGCAGCTTGCGGAACATCTCCACCCCGGTCACCGTCGTCGACGACGTCGGACGGATCCCCACGATCTCCACCGTGTCACCCACCGTGACCACACCCTGCTCGATGCGACCCGTCACCACCGTCCCACGCCCCGTGATCGAGAACACATCCTCGATCGGCATCAAGAACGGCTTGTCCAGATCCCGCTGCGGCTCCTCGAAGTACGTGTCACACGCCTGCATCAACTCGACGATGCCCGCCTCCCACGCCTCATCGCCCTCCAAAGCACGCAACGCCGACCCGCGCACCACCGGCAGATCATCCCCCGGGAACTCGTACTGGCTCAGCAGCTCACGCACCTCCAACTCCACCAGCTCCAACAACTCCTCATCATCCACCAGATCGACCTTGTTCAAGAACACCACGATCTTCGGCACCCCCACCTGACGCGCCAACAACACGTGCTCACGCGTCTGAGGCATCGGCCCATCCACCGCCGACACCACCAAGACCGCCCCATCCATCTGTGCCGCACCCGTGATCATGTTCTTGACGTAATCCGCATGCCCCGGACAATCCACATGCGCGTAGTGACGGTTGTCCGTCTCGTACTCCACATGCGACACCGAGATCGTGATCCCCCGCTCACGCTCCTCAGGCGCCTTATCGATCTGATCGAACGGCGTGAACTGCACGTTCGGGTTCTGCTTGTGCAACACGTTCGTGATCGCCGCCGTCAACGTCGTCTTCCCATGATCGATATGCCCGATCGTGCCGATGTTCAGATGCGGCTTCGTCCGCGCGAACTTCTCCTTGGCCAT
>JALYHG010000180.1 GCA_030776725.1 Actinomycetota bacterium | reverse complement strand
GCACACCGGCGAGGTCATGGCCGAGGTCCTCGGCGAAGGCTCGACGCTCCTCGCCGATCTGCTCGCGCGGGCCCCCCGACGCTGAGGGCGGGCCTCGACGACACCGAGTGCGGTCTGACTGCTTCCCACGGCTGCGCCCGCCGTCGCTCGCTTCGGACGTGCGGCTGACCGGCCATCGCGCAGCTCAGCGCAGCTGTGACGACAACTCGTCCCAGCTGACGTGAACGGCGTCGGGGACGGCGTCGGCGGTGGCGTCGACCTTCTCGGGGTCGCCGTCGACGAAGATGATCGGGGCGTCGCTGCGACTTCGAACGTGTACGGCGACGTCACGACCGTGCGACGGCAGGCGCCGCAGCGAGATCACGACCGCGTCGGGGGGGTCTTCGAAGATCCGGTGGGCGGCGCGGGCGCCATCCTCAGCCTCGACGGCCACGTCGTGGCCCTGCGTCCGCAGGTCGCCGGCCAGCTGTTCGGCCTCGTCAGCGTTCCAGTGAACCAGGTAGATGCGCATGACACCGCAGGCTACGCGCCGTCCGGCGTTGACAACGGTGTCCGGTCAGACCGGCGGGTCCGGTCCGACGGATGCCGTCGCTTCACGGATGTCCTGCGCGGCCGCCGTCGCAGCCCGACCGACCAACACGGTGGTGTGAACTTCCCGCGTGCCGACACGCTACGGATCCGTGATCGGATCGGTTGAACGTTGTGACATCTAGGTTCGGTTGTGGGTTCCTGCACGCGGGTGTTCGCTGGCCGGTGGGAGCGCAGGTGGATGCGAACATCTCGGCGGAGGAGAACGTCATGGGATCCGGGGACGACAACCTCAGGACGCGGACACGCGAACGGCTGTCTTCGCTCATGAAGACGCAGGCCAGTGCTCAACGGCTGAAGGCGCAAGGAGCCTCGGCGTCAGAGTTGGGCCACAAGCAGTCGGTCCTGATGGCTGACGCCAGGGCGATCATCGAGGACTGGCCGGAGGCGCCGAGGACCGTGGGCGACAAGCTCCTCGACCACTACGGGCCGCCGAACGAGGCGACGCCGACGAAGCTGTTCTGGTACCGCGCCGGTCCGTGGGCCCGGATGGAGCTCAGCGCCGACGAGGTGGTGCACAACTTCCCAACTCCGCACACGGACTTCCTCACCCAGTACATCGACTACCCGATCGACCCGAGCCGAGCGACCGACGTGGTGACCTTCGACGGGAGCGTGATCGTTGACCGAACCGCTGGGCAGATCGGCTCTCGTTGCGACCACGAGCCGTTCAACATGCTGACGCTCAACTTGGCGGTCGAGATCATGGAAGGTCGCCGCACCATCGAGGAGGCGCGGGACCTCTACGGCGACACCGCCGCCGCGTTCGTGATGGGACGCGATGCCCCGTACGCCGAGGAACTGCAGTTCGACATCCCCACCGGAGACACCGCCGACCCCGACGGATCCATCATCGCAACCGACATGCTCGAACAGATCAAGCAGAAGTTCAAGGACTTCTTGGGGGAGGGAGAGGTCCCGCGGTAGGTCGCTGTGCTGATCTCGCTTCTGGCGAGTCGAGCGCCATGAACGAGCAGGAGTGCTGGGATCTGCTCAACTCGGCCAGGTCGGCCGTGCTGGGCACAGTCCATAAGCAGCGTGGCGTCGACGCGGTGCCGGTCGTCTTCGCCGAGCGAGGAGAGGACCTCGTCACGCCAGTCGACCGCGTCAAAGCGAAGGCCCACGCCGCTCTGCAACGGGTCCGCAACATCGAAGCTGATCCTCGCTGCGTGCTGCTCGCCGATCACTACAGCGACGACTGGACGTCGCTCTGGTGGGTCCGTGCACACTGCCGGGCGTCGGTGATCGCGCCGGAACGTACGCCCGATGCGGTCGCCGCCCTGGCCGCCAAGTACCAGGCGTACCGCGATCCGGACGCGATCGACCAGGTGATCGTGCTGCGAGTGACCGACCTGGCCGGCTGGCACGCTCAGAACTGACGCGCAGTGGGTGGGCCGCGACCATCGCCGCCGCCGGCCCTCGAAGGCCCCCCGCCGCCCCCCTTCCGTTCCCGGATGCCGATCGACGAACGCAGGAAGTCGCACGAGCCACGACAGTGAATGACGTGGCGACGCGTCGGGTTACCCCTCTCGAGGGTCCGGCCGGGACCTCGAGAGGGGAGGATGCACCACATGGCCACGCAGAGGATCGGAACGAGCGTCGTCGCCGGCGTCGTCGCCGGCGTCGTCTTCGGCGCGATGATGCACATGCAAGACATGATCGGGATGATCGCCGGACTCGTCGGCGGCGACGGTGCCGGCCTGGGATGGACCGTCCACCTGATCATCTCCGCGATCATCGGCGCGGGCTTCGGGCTCACACTCGCCCGCGGCGTCTCGGGCTGGGGTTCGGGGCTTGGTCTCGGAGTCGTCTACGGGGCGATCTGGTGGGTGCTCGGCCCACTGCTGATCATGCCGCTGCGGATGGGTATGCCCCCGTTCCAGATCAACGAGACGTCGCTGATGAGCCTCGTCGGGCACCTGATGTTCGGCGTCGTTCTCGGAGCGGTGTACGTCACGGTGGCGAAGGCGACGTCCGAGGAACTCGTCGCGGACCGGACACGGACGGCTTGACGCCCGTCAGCGGGCGCTGGCGTGACGAGTGTTCGGTGCTCGTTGTCGTGGCCTCTGCCAGACCAAGTGCCCTCGACTGGTCGACGGGTGCGGCACGCGTCATGAGGAGCCGGTGGACAGAAGGGATCGCAGCTGCCGGCGGCCGGATGCCACGACGTTGGACACGTTCTCGGCATCGATGCCGAGCACGACGGCGACCTGCGCGTAGCGCATCCCAACCGCATCGACGAGGTACACGGCGGCACGAGCGGGCAGTGCCAACCTGGCCATCGCACGGTGCAGGTTCGAAGCCGGCGTCGGCTCGTCGGGAAGCATCCGGTCGAGATCGACCGCCGCCTGGTAGGTCAGGCGGTGCAACGTGGTCGGTTCCGTGCCCGCAGGGCACGCGACGAGAGACGGCAGGACGCTTCGAAGCAGCGACTCCCCGGCCCGATCGCCACCGGCGTACAGGCAGCACGCGGCGTACAACTCTTCGAGTTGCGTCGCGGCGGGGACGGTAGCGCCCGAGCCTGGAGAGGAGACGTCGGACTCGGCTTGGTCTCGCTGCACGCCGCCTCCTCTGCGTTCGCTGTGGAGTCTGCCGGCGCATCGGGGCGCGCAGCATGCCGAACGTCGGGGGACGGATGTACCGCACCGCCCCGACGACCCGTCACAGGCGCGACGGCCTGACGTAGGGTCGGACCGTCGATGCCGCGGTCCGATGGAGGGAGCGGACGCTGATGTCCGACATCCGTGTTTTCATCGCCGACGCCGATCAACAACAGCGCGACGATCTCGTCGGGGAGGTTGAGCGAGCCACGGGGCTCGCTCTCGCGGGAGCGGCGGCCCCCGCTCACGAGGGTCTCGTGCAGATCCTGTCCACGGACCCGGATGCGGTGGTCGTACGGATGGCGACCTCGGAGGAGGCCATCGACCTGTGTCGACGGATGCTGGACGCCCGTCCGCGGATCCGATGCCTGGTGGTCGCCACCACCAGCGAGGAGGAAGCCTTCGTCCAGGCGGTGCTCGTCGGCGCGGCGGGCATCGTCCGTCGGGAACGGCTGGTCGCGACGCTACGGGTGGAGGACAGGGAACTGGTCGAGCAGGCCACGCACATCCTGGAGACCCACGGCAGCCGCGATCCTGATGATCTGTTCGCGGAGCTGACCCCACAACAGCGCGACGTGGCACTCCTGGTCGTATCCGGAGCGACCAACAGCGAGATCGCGGCCCGACTCAACATCTCGCCGCACACGGTCCGCAACTACCTCAGCCGGATCCTGTCTCGGCTCAGGATGCGCAACCGCACGGAGCTGGCGGCGGGACTCGCGGCGGCGCTGGTGCGAGCCGGCATGGATGCGCGCCGCCAGTGACCGGGCGCGTCGACGCCGGGCTACGGGCGTGTCCCACGCTCGGCGCGGGTGATCGCCCACGCGGCGTTGACGAGGCCAACGTGGCTGAAGGCCTGCGGGAAGTTGCCGAGCAGTTCCCCCGACGTCGGATCGACCTGCTCTGCGAGCAGCCCGAGATCGTTGCGGGGCGCGATCGCCCGCTCGAAGACGTCTCGGGCGCGGGCGACGTCTCCCGCGAGCGCGTGGCAGTGCGCCAACCAGAACGTGCACAGCAGGAACGTGCCCTCCCGTCCCTCCTGGCCGTCATCGGCTGCCTGTTCGTAGCGATACACCAGGCCACGCTCGTCGGTGAGGCGCTCCTCGATCGCCGTGATGGTCGCCTGCATCCGCTGATCGTCGGCCGGGAGGAACCCTGTGATCGCCAGCATCAACGCGGAGGCGTCCAAGACATCCGAGCCGAACGACTGGGTGAACGCGCTCGCCTCCTCGTTCCACCCGTCGGACAGGATCGCGTCACGGATCTGCTCACGGACGCGTTCCCACCCCCCGACCTTGTCGTCGGCGTCCAGCGACCCGGCAAGGTCGATGGCCCGGTCCAAGCCGACCCAGCACATCAGCTTCGAGTACACGAAGTGCTGCGGGGCGGAGCGGATCTCCCAGATCCCCTGGTCGGGCTCTGACCACCGCTGCGCGGCGGCATCAGCGCAGTCGGTGAGGAAGCGCCGGCTGGGGTGATCGAGGTCGCCGATCTGTTCTCGGAGCCTGTGGGTGGCGTCAAGCAGCTCCCCGAAGACGTCGAACTGACGCTGACGCCAAGCGGCGTTGCCCACCCGCACCGGCCGACTGTCTCTCCACCCCCGGAGGTGGGTGAGCTCGCGTTCCGTCAGGTCGTGTTCGCCCCCGACCCCGTACATGATCTGCAGTTGCCCGCCGTCACGCAGATCAGCAGCGGCCGAGCCCACCATCCACCGCAGGAACGCGTCAGCCTCGTCGGGGCAGGCCGCGACCCACAGCGCGTTCATCGTTAGGCTCGCATCACGCACCCACGCGTAGCGGTAGTCCCAGTTGCGCTCCCCGCCGACCGACTCGGGCAGCGACGTGGTCACCGCGGCGACCACGGCCCCGGTGGGTTCGAACGTCAACCCCTGCAGCACCCGTCCCGACAGGTGCACCAGGTCCGACCACGGACCGTCGTAAGCCTGATGCTGCCGGGACCATGCCTGCCACCGCTCCACCGTCATCTGCAGGTGCTGGCGGATCGTCTCGGCGGTCCACACCTCCGGGTCGTTCTCCCACGAGCGCGTCCACTGCACCGTGAAACAGGCCGCTTGGCCGGCAGTCATCAACCAGGTCGCCGTCGCCTCCCCGTCGGCGGTCTCCACCGGTACTGGCGTGGACAACGTCAGTCGATCGGGCCCGCCCCACGTGGCGACGCCGGTCTCGATCCGCCGTAGCAGCGGCACCGCGAGTCCGTACTCGGGACGCGGCCGGAACGACATCTGCATCTCCACCTCACCGGTCACGCACCTGGCGACCCTCATCAGGCTGTGCGGGGCGTCGCGTCCCAGGAGATGCCCGCCAGGGTCCTCCCCTAGCGCCAGCGCATCCGTCACCGTCACCGTGCCGCCGTCGGTGTCGAACGTCGTCTCGACCACCAGCGACCGGTCGAGGTAGCGGCGCGAGATGTCGGCCTGCTGCTGCGGACCGAGGCGCCACTCCCCGGCCGTGTCGTCGAGAAGGCGCCGAACACCGAGGCCGAGTCGAACCGGGGGAAGCACAGCCAGTCGACCGTGCCGTCGCGGTCGACCAGCGCTGCCGAGTGCAGATCCGACAGGAAGGCGTGCTCACCGATCGGATGGTGGCTCACTGCTGGCGCTCCTTGGTTGTCTCAGGGCAACCCGCGAGCGCGCCCCCTTCCTTCCATGGTCGGTAGTCTCACGCACTCGTGACGTTGCTGGTCGTCGGGCCCGTCAACGGTGTTACGCGGTTCCGAGATCGAACAAGGTGCGGTCGTACCTGGCCCTTCGTGCGGCGGTCCGGCGACCTGATCGCTGGTTGCGGCGACGACACTGCTGGCGCGAGACCGGTGACCTGCCGTGAGGATGCCCTGCCCGTGCACAGGATCTGTGTCGTCACTCCCGCGCCGCCACAGTCGACGCGGGGCAACCGGGTCACCGCGCAACGGTGGACAGGGTTGCTGCGCGATCTGGGTCACCACGTCCAGGTGAGGGAGTCGTACGATGACGAGCCCTGTGATGTCCTGGTGGCCCTTCACGCCCGCCGCAGCGCGACGTCGATCGTCCGTTTCCACGAGCACCATCCACAGCGACCGATCGTGCTGGCCCTGACCGGCACGGACGTCTACCGCGACATCCACAGCGACGCGGAGGCCCGCCGGTCGCTGGAACTCGCCGACCGCTACGTCGTCCTGCAGCCCCTCGCCATCCAACAACTGTCGGCGCAGCTGCAACCCCGCGCCCACGTCGTCGTGCAGTCCGCCGTCCCACCGCCGGGCCCCAACCGCCCGTCTCCGGACCTGTTCGAGGTCTCTGTCCTCGCCCACCTGCGCGAGGTCAAGGACCCGCTCCGCGCCGGGCGGGCCGCCCGGCTGCTGCCGGCCCGATCACGGGTGCGGGTCGTGCACGCCGGGGGGGTGCTCGACGAGGAGCTGGCCCGCGCCGCCAAGCAAGAGATGGCGACCAACCCGCGCTACACATGGCTCGGCGAGCTACCGCGCCGACACGCGCTTCAGATCCTGGCCCGCTCGCGGTGCATGGTGCTGTCATCGACCTCCGAGGGCGGCGCCAACGTCGTCTCGGAAGCACTGGCCTGCCGCGTCCCGATCATCGCGTCGCGGATCCCCGGGTCGGTGGGCATCCTCGGAGACAACTACCCCGGCTACTTCACCCCCGGCGACACCGCCGAGCTCGCGGCGATCCTGCACCGCGTCGAGACCGACCGCGGTCTGCAGCGGTCGCTGCATCAGGCGTGCGCCCGACTCGCCCCGCTGGTCGAACCCGCGACGGAGCGCGAAAGCTGGCGACACCTCCTCGCCAGCCTCTGACCCGCGTTCAACACCTCGCACCCGCAGCCACCGAGACCGCAGACGCGGCTGCGGGCCCTGTCGGTCACGGTGACAGGAACGCCGACTACTCGCCTGGTCCCCGTTCAGGGCGCTACCCGCGGTGGCGGGTCGCGTCGAGGTAGCGCTCCGCCTCCGCCCGCAGGGCGTCGGCCTGTTCCTTGGCCTGCGGGGCGCGCATCCCGAGGGCGATCGCAGCGAACTTCACGCCCTTGAAGTACGGCGTCATGGCATCGGCGGGGAACGCGCCCTCGCTGGGATCAGGCTCCTCGCTCGCCGGAGGTGGCTGGTCGACCGGCTGCACGTCGCGGTCCTCGGCGAAAGCCCGAACCCGCTCGACCAGCTCCGGTTCGCTCAAGCGGTCCGAGAACTCCCCACCAACCTGGCGGAGCAGCTCCTCGCCGTCCGGACCCACCACCACGACCGCTGGCCGAGCCACCCCCTTGTCCTCGTGCCACACCTCGTAGGGTCGGATGGCGCCCTCCCCGTCGGGGTCGCTCAAGATCGGGAAAGGAAGGTCGAGCTTGTCCACCAGCGCGGCGTTGGTGGTCGGCTCATCCACGCTGATCGCCACCACGCGAGCCCCAGCGTCGGTCAGATCCTCGTGATGCTCAGCCAGACCGGCGAGCTGCCCGTTGCAGAACGGTCACCAGTCGCCACGGTAGAACACCATGACCACCATCTCCCCGCGGTGCTCCGACAGCGTCCAGGGTTGTCCAGCCTGGTCGGTGAGCGTGAAGTCAGGCACCGTCACGGCAGCTCCCGTCTCGTTGGCTGCGGGTCTTCGCGCACTTCCCAGCTTCGACCAGCCGACGCTCGCCGTCAACCACC
>JALYHG010000179.1 GCA_030776725.1 Actinomycetota bacterium | reverse complement strand
CGGCCCCTGTTCGACGATGACACCGGCGGCCATGAACACGACCCGGTCGCCGACGCGGCGAGCGAACCCCATCTCGTGCGACACGACCATCATGGTCATGCCCTCGTCGGCCAGCGTCCGCATCACGTCGAGTACCTCGCCGACCAGCTCCGGATCGAGGGCGCTGGTGACCTCGTCGAACAGCATCATGTCCGGGTCCATGCACAGCGCCCGTGCGATCGCCACGCGCTGCTGTTGACCGCCGGACAGGCGGACGGGGTAGTCGTCGGCCTTCTCGGCCAGGCCGACCCGCTCGAGCATGGCGCGGCCCACCTGGGTCGCTTCACGCTTGGAACGTTTCAGGACCCGTCGCTGCGCGATCGTGACGTTGCCCATCACCGTCAGGTGCGGGAAGAGGTTGAACTGCTGGAACACCATCCCGATCTTGCGGCGGACCAGATCGACGTCGACATCGGGATCGGTGATGTCGGTTCCCTCGATGATGATCCGCCCGGACGTGGGTTCCTCGAGCCGGTTCACGCAGCGCAGCAGGGTCGACTTCCCCGAACCCGACGGCCCGATGACGCAGACGACCTCGCCGTACTCGATGTGGAAGTCGACGCCGCGCAGCACCTCGAGATCACCGAACCGCTTGTGCAGGTCGATGATGTCGATGGCGTGCTCGGCCTCGCCGGCGTTCGCGGAAGTGGCCATCAGCGC
Source organism: Actinomycetota bacterium (assembly GCA_030776725.1). Classification (NCBI taxonomy): domain Bacteria; kingdom Bacillati; phylum Actinomycetota; species Actinomycetota bacterium. Next base: position 8,523 of record JALYHG010000179.1, on the reverse strand, counting down.
GCCCTCCTCGCCCGGCGCTCCAGCAGCGCGACGAGGCGGGTCATCGGGATGGTGATCGCGAGGTAGACCAGGCCGACGACGATCAGCGGCGTCGGGCTCGCTCGCAGGTTCAGCAGGTCACGGCCGAACTTCGTCAGCTCCTCCATGCCCTGCCGGGTCCCGATCACGAAGAGCAGGGAGGTGTCCTTCAGCAGCAGCACCAGCTCGTTGGTCATCGGAGGGATGATGATCCTGAAGGCTTGCGGGACCACGATCGACGCCATGGCGCGCGAGTAGCGCATCCCCAGTGACCGTGCCGCCTCCATCTGCCCGCGAGGAACCGCCTCGATGCCGGCGCGGATGGTCTCCGCCATGTACGCGGCCGCAACCAATCCCAGCCCGACCGTTCCGGGGCCGTACCGGCCCGGGATGCTGAACACCAGCCCGATCGGGATCCCGAACCCGATCAGGAAGATGGTCAGCAGCGCGGGCAGCCCGCGGAACACCTCGATGTAGACGGCCGCGAACCACCGGTACGGACGATGGTCGACAGCCGCATCAGCGCGAGGATCAGGCCGAGCACCAGCCCGAAGCTGAACGACAGGACGGTGAAGATCAAGGTGTTGCGGGCCGCGACCGTCACGACGCGGGGGAACATGTCGGCGGCGATCTGCAGGTTGAAGAAGCGGTTCTGCAGCCGCACCCAGTCCGCGTTCACCCCGACGTAGATGGCGACCACGGCGAACAGCGTGTAGAACACGGCCCGGACGAGACGGACCTGGGTCCGTCGCTTCACGTGGGGCCTCCTCGAACGGCGAGGGGCCTAACGGGGCCCTCTACCAGTCGGTGCCGCTCACCGAGACGCCTACAGCAGGTCGTCGGGCGGGTCCTCCCCGAAGTACCGCCGGTAGATCTCGGTGAACTCGTTGTCGCCCTCGATCTCGTGCAGGGCCTCGTTGATCGCGTCGCGCAGGTCCGTGTTGCCTTCCGCCACCGCGAACCCGTACTGCTCACCGGTGGGGAACCGCTCAACGACCACGACCGACTCGTCCTGCGTGGCCTGGTAGGCGTTCACCGGGAAGTCCTGCAGGATCGCGTCGATCTCACCGGCTGTCAGGGCGGTGAACAGCGCGCCGGCGTCCTCGTAGGCCGTGATGGTCGCGCCCTCCGGTTTGTTCTCCCGCGCGTACTCCTCGCCGGTCGTGGCGGCCTGCACGCCGATGGCCTGACCGGCGAGGTCCGGCAGCGACGCGTACTTGTCGTGATCCTCGGCGCGCACCAGCAGCGACTGGTCGGCGTTGGAGTACGGGTCGGTGAAGTCGAGGTTCTCGTCGCGCTCCGCGGTGATGGTGATGGCCGACGCGGCCACATCGCACTGGTCGGCCGCCATCGCGGTCCCGCTCCTGATCGCGTCGAAGCTGGTCACCACCACCTCGAGCTGCAGGCCCAGACGGTCGGCGGCGGCCCGCATCAGATCGATGTCGTACCCGGTGTACTCCCCGGCTCGCTCGGGGTCTTCGAACTCGAACGGCGGGTAGGGGATGTCGGAGCAGACCGTGAGCACGCCTTCCTCGACGAGGTCGAACGCCGGCGCGGTCCCCGGCGTCCCGGTCGGCTCCGGGGTGGCGGCGGTGTCTCCGTCGCCGCAGGCGGCGACGGTGAGAGCGACCGTGGCGGCCAGGGCCACGGTGCGCAGGCTGATCGGGACGCGCATGGCTCCTCCGGGTCGGTGCGACGACGTTGAAGCGTAAAACCGGGACACCCACCAGGTCTACGACCTCGGTAGGACACTCGCGAGGACCCCCGCGGTCCGTCCTCAGCCGGAGGGAGGATCGTCACCGCCCAGCTCGTCGATGATCTGCTCCGCGACGGCGCGCATGGTCAGGCGCCGTTCCATCGCCTGGCGTTGCATCCAGCGGAACGCCTCCGCCTCGGTCATGTCCTGCGACTCCTGCAGCATCCCCTTGGCGCGCTCCACGAGCTTGCGGGCCTCCAGACGCGCCTCGAGGTCATCGACCTGCGACTCCAGCCCGGACATCTCCCGGAAGCGCCCCGCGGCGATCTCGACGGCCGGGAGCAGGTCGTGCTTCTGGAACGGTTTGACGAGGTACGCCATCGCGCCAGCGCGGCGAGCTTTCTCGACCAGGTCACGCTGGCTGAACGCGGTGAGGATCAGGACCGCAGCGAGCCGCTCCCGGGCGATCTCCTCGGCGGCCTGGATCCCGTCCATGACGGGCATCTTGATGTCGAGGATCACCAGCTCCGGTCGGAGCTCGCGGGTCAGGCGGACCGCGGATGCCCCGTCCGCGACCTCAGCGACGACCTCGAACCCCTCCTCCTCGAGCATCTCCTTGAGGTCGAGGCGGATCAGCGCCTCGTCCTCAGCGATCAGGACCCGGGTCGGGAGCTCGTCTCCCGGGGCCTGCCCGCCTGGCGCCCCCGCCCGCACGGCGTCCTCGGTCACCTGGTCCCCTCCAGCTCGAGCAGGCGGTCGAGGAGGCGGTCGCGTTCGGCGGCCAGTTCCGCCGCCTCGGCGCGGGTCTCGTCGAGCAGCCGCACGTGCCGGTCGTGGTCCGTCTTGGCCTCACGCCACTCGCGGTCGGCCAGCGGCGTCTGCGCGACGAGCTTCCGCGTCTCGGCGTCGTCGGCGACCTCCCGCAGGTACGCGACCTGCTCCTCGAGCACCCGCAGGTTCGCCCGCGTGCGGCGGAGACGCTCGTGGACGTTCGCTAGCCGCTCGCGGAGCTTGGTCGCATCGCGTGCGGTGCCCGTGGCGCTACTCCCCGAGTGATCACGCGAGTTCGATGGACAGCCTCGCCCCGCGGGAGCGTAGCCGTCGCCGACCCGCGCGCGAAAGCGCGAAGTACCCCGGGTGGGATTCGAACCCACACTGACACGCTCTTGAGGCGCGTGGCTCTGCCGATTGGCCTACCGGGGCACGGACACGAGGATACGGCCTCGCACCCGCCGAGCCACGCGGGACTGCTAGGTTCCCGACCCGCCGCCGAGGATGACGGGGCCACGGCGGCGACATGGGATCCCCGTCGTCGCGGACGGTGATGGGTCGACGATGGTGATCACACCGACGCGGCTGCGCGCGGCCTTCGCCGCGTCCGGCCTCGTCCTCGGATTGTGGCTCACCGGCGTGCAACCGCCCGGAGCCGAGTCAGACCAGGTGTCGGGCGCGGCGACAACCGCCGCGCCACCGATCGTGTCCACGGACAGCGGCGAGACCGCCGACACACGGGCGGCAGCGCCCACCGACCCGAACGACGACGGTCCCGCCACGCAGCTCGCGGCCGCACCCGCGGTCGACCTCGCCGCCGACCTCGTCGGCCGTACCCGCGCGGAGCTGCGGAGCTTCCCCGCAGAGTGGCCGATCGTGCGGGGGGTGTACTCGACCATGTGGAGCTTCGCCGGGGAGCGGTGGAACGACCTGTTGGACCTGGTCGCCACGACCGAGATCAACGCGATCGTCATCGACGTCAAGGACGACAACGGCATGATCGCGTGGAAGGACTCGCGCGTCGCGATCGCGCACGAGTCCGGCGCGGACAGCCACACGGCTCAGTCGAAAGCCCGTGCGGCGTCGCGGATCCGCCAGTTGCGTCACGCCGGCGGGTACCCGATCGCCCGGATCGTGTGCTTCAAGGACCCGATCGCGGCGGCCGCGAAGCCGGAGCTCGCGATCAAAGCCGCCGGTGGTGGCGTGTGGCGTGATCGCAAGGGCATGACGTGGCTCGACGCCAACAAGAAGGACGCGTGGGACTACATCGTCGACCTCGGCCGTGAGGCCGCACGGATCGGCTTCCTCGAGATCCAGCTCGACTACATGCGCTTCCCCACCGACGGGAACGTCGCCTCTGCCGTGTACGACGACGGCAAGACGGTCGACCCCGCCGCGATCCGTGGGTTCCTCGCCTACGCCCGGGAGCAGCTGCACGCCGAGGGGGTACGCGTCAGCGCCGACATCTTCGGGCTGACCACGTACAAGCAGGAGGGTTCCGGCGACGGTGACGGCACCGGGCAGCTCTTCGAGGACGTGATCAGCGAGGTCGATTACGTCTCACCGATGGTCTACCCGTCGCACTACTACCCCGGGAACTACGGCCTGGCCCGACCGGAAGCGCATCCCTACGACGTCGTGGTCAACGCCATGCGTGAGGCTCAGGAACGTGTCGACGGCTACCGGGCCAAGGTCCGACCGTGGCTGGAGGATTTCTCCCTGACCGTCCCGCACCACCCAGGCCGGGTCAGCGATCAGCTCCGTGCGACCTACGACAACGGCATCGAGTCGTGGCTGCTGTGGAACGCCCACAACCGCTACAGCCGCGAGGCGCTGGCCCCGGTTCTGCGGCCCCGCGCCGTCCAGGCCCCACCCGAGCCTCCCGCGGAGCAGACACCCCCGGAGCAGACACCCCCGGAGCAGACACCCTCGGAGCAGGCACCCGCGGAGACCCCCACGCCGCTCGCGATGCTCCGCGGAGGACACGTCCGGTGACCCGCCGCGCCGTCCTCGCCACCGCTGCGGCCCTCATGGCCGCCTGTTCGGCCGCCCCGGTCGGCATGCGGCCACCCGCCGCGACGCCCGTTCCCGACGCCACAGCCGTGGACCGCGAGCCGGCTGATCCGCCATCCTCGACCGAGCCGGAGGTGACCGTCCCGGACGTCACCGACGGCGAGCTGGCCGCAGCCGGGGTCAACGAGCTGGGACGGGTGCTGGTCGTCGAGTGGCACGACATCGGCGACCGCGACGGGCGCTGGGAGAACTCGTTGGCCACCTTCCGCGCGCAGCTGCGCGAGCTCCACGACCGCGGGTACCGGCCGATCTCGGTCGACGAGTTCATCGACGGGACGTTCCCCATCCCGTTGGGCACATCACCGGTGCTGCTGACGTTCGATGACTCCTACCGGCAGCACTTCTTCTTCGCCGACGATGGCCACACCCCCCACCCCGATTCCGTGGTGGGGATCCTGCAGGCCATGGAGCGCGAGGACCCGACCTGGCGGGCACGAGCCACGTTCGCGTTCTACTGGCCGGTCCCCTTCCGCGACACCGACCGCGACACCATCGAGGCGAAGCTGCGCTACCTGGTCGCCAACGGCTTCGACCTGTCCAACCACACCTACAACCACGACAACCTCGCCCAGCTCACCGACGCCGAGGTGCAGGACAACCTCGCCCGGGCCGAGGCCGAGCTCGCCGAGGTGGTCGGGCCCGACTACCGCGTCCGGTCGATCACCCTCACCCAGGGCATCTGGCCCAACAACCGCGAGCTGGCCATGCGTGGGGAGGCGAACGGCTTCCGCTACGAGCACGACATCGCTCTCCTGGTCGGCTTCATGCCGACCCGTTCGCCGCACCACACCGAGTACGACCCCATGGCGGTGCAGCGGGTCCAGGCGTACGTCCCGGAGTTCGACAAGTGGGTCGAGTGGCTCGACGCCGAGCCGGGCCGCCGCTTCGTATCCGACGGCGACCCGGCCACGGTGAGCTTCCCGGCGTCGTGGGCCGACGTCGCCCGCCCCCTGGCCGGCTCCGCCGCCCGCGGCTACGCGGAGGCACCGGCGGGGGCCGGCTGACGCGGTGTGGTCGCCGGCTCCAGGAGCGTGAGCGTCCCGGCGTCGGCGTCGAGGCGGGAGCGGACGCCGAGCGGCAGGGCCAGCTGACGGTCGACGTGCCCGATCGGCAGGCCATGGACCACGGGGATCCCCAACCCGGCGAACGCGGCGCGGACGACCGCGGCGGTGGGCAACGACGGGCGGTCGGTCGGTGGGTCGCACCCGACCATCTCCCCGACGATCACGCCGGTGACGTGGTCGAGGACCCCCGCGCGGTGCAGTTGCGTCAGCGACCGGTCGAGCCGGTAGGGCGCCTCGTTGACGTCCTCGATGACGAGGATGGCGCCGTCGGTGTCGGGGGCGTCGACGGTGCCCACCAGCGCGCACAGGACGCTGAGGTTCCCGCCCAACAGCCGCCCCTCGGCGACCCCGCCGACGACCGTCTCGACCGGCGCGTCGCCGGCTCGGGTGAGCATCCCGGCGGGGCGCGGGTCGGTGAGGAGCCGGCGCAGGTGCGCGCTCTCTTCGTCCCCACCCAGCAGATGCAGCCGCCCCGCGAAGGGGCCGTGCACCGTCACCAGGCGCAGACGCTGCCACGCCGCGAGCAGCAGGGCGGTGACGTCGCTGAACCCCACAACCAGCTTGGGGTCGTGGCGGAGCGCCGCCCAGTCCAGCCGGTGGAGGATCCGGGTGACGCCGTACCCGCCGCGTGAGGCGATCACGGCCCGGATGCCGGGATCGCGGAACGCAGCGTTGAGGTCGGCGGCCCGGTCGTCGTCGGTGCCGGCGAGGTGGCCGTGCACGTCGTCGGCGTGCGGGAACACCACCGGGTCGAGCCCCCACGAGCGCAGCTGAGCCAGACCGCGTTCGAGGCGATCACGGTGCACCACCGGGCTGCTCGGCGACACGATCGCGACGCGGTCACCGGGGCGCAGCGCCGGCGGGCGGACCACGTCGGTCACAGCAGCTCGGGCCGCTCCCACGGTCGCCCGCGGAGGTGGTGGTCGAGGAAGGCCAGCACCGTGCGGTACCACAAGCGCGCGTTCTGGGGCTTGGCGATCCAGTGGTGCTCATCGGGGAAGTACAGCAACTGCGCGTCGACGCCGTGCCGCGATAGGTCCGTCCACAACCTCAGCGCCTCGCTGATGGGCACGCGGTGGTCGTTCTCGCCGTGGATCACCAGCATCGGGGTCCGGATCGCGCCGACGTGCTGGTGTGGCGACTGCTCGCGGTACCGCGCCGGGTCGACGTAGGGATCCCCGAACTCGCGCTCCCACCACACGCCGAGGTCGGTCGTGCCGTGGAAGCCGTCCAGCGCCCACAGGCTGGCGTGCGTGACGATGGCGCGGAAGCGGTCGGTGTGGCCGGCGATCCAGTTGGCCATGTACCCCCCGAACGAGCCGCCCATCGCCGCCACGCGGGTTGGGTCGATGTCGTCACGCCGCGCGGCGTGTTCGACCGCGGCGATCACGTCGGTGTAGGGCTCGGCGCCCCACCGTCCCCACCCCCGGCGGATCAGGTCGAGCCCGTACCCGGTCGACAGAGCCGGGTCCGGGCAGAGCACGGCGTAGCCCTGGGACGCCAGGACGTGCGGGTTCCAGCGCCAGTGCCAGCTGTTCCACGTCCCGAGCGGCCCACCGTGGATGAACACCACCAGCGGGGCCGGGCCGGCGGTCGTCGCGGCGGGCGGCAGGACCAGCCACGACGCGATCGACGTCCCGTCCGTGGCCCGCGCGGTGAGCCGCTCGACGCGCCCGGGGCCGTGCAGAGCGGCGGCCGGCGAGGGGATCTCGCCCGGGGTGTGCTGATCGGGGGCGGTGGCGTCGAGGATGACCGGGTGCGGAGGACGCTGCATGGTCGCGCCGAGCGCGACCACCCGCCCGCCGTCGGGCGTGACGTCGACGTCGCTGTACGCCCCGCCGGCCGTGAGCCGGGTCACGCGGCCGTCGTCGACCGACACGCGGAACACCGGCCGATGTCCGGCCTGGTCGGCGGTGAACAGCAGGGCCGCCCCGTCCGGCGTCCACACCGGCCGGTCAGGCCACAGCTCCACGTCGGCCACCAGCGTCCGCACGCCGCCGTCGTCGAGGTCGACCACGACCAGGTCGGTGTCGGTGACCGTCTGCGGGTCACCCTGGAAGGTCCGCAGGCAGGCGACCGCGCGGCCGTCCGGCGAACAGCGTGGGTCCGAGTACCAGTGGTCGTCGTCGTGCAGCAGGACACGCCGTTCGCGCGTGCCGACGTCGACGGCGACGAGGTCGAACGTGCGCTGACGCGGGTCGTCGGCCAGCCGTTGCCAGCTGGTCACCACCGTGGCGCCGTCGGGCGTGACGTCGAAGACGGTGTTGTCGATGGCGAGCTGATCGCCGACGTCGGGGGTGAGGTCGCGCACCTGGAGGCGGCCCTCGTCGTGGCCGGGGAGCCGCCCGTGCCACAGCCGTCGCTGGCGGGGTCCGAGCCAGTGGTCCCACCAGCGGATGGGGTAGGTGGTGAACAGCAGCGCGCGGACACCGGCGTCGCGTCGGGCGCGGTCCCGGCCGGCGTCGTCCTCCCAAGTCGCCGCGCCCGGGTACGTGGGGACCCCCAGGATGACGTGGCCGGCGTCGCGGGCGATGGTCAGTCCGGCGACGCCACCTGGCGGCTCGGCGACCAGCCGTGCTTCGCCGCCGGCGGTTGGGAGCAGCCACACGTCGGCGGTGGTGTCGCTGTCGTCGGCGTCGTCGCTGCCGGCCCGTTCCGAGACGAAGAGAAGGTCACCGCCGGGGAGGAACGCCGGGCTGGACTCCCCCCGCGGTGACCGGGTCAGCCGCCGGGGCTCGCGGGCGCCGTCGGGGTCGAGTTCCCAGAGTGCGCTGGTGTAGCGCTTGCGGTCGTCGTCGGGGGTCGCGACCGCGACGACGAGGCGGGATCCGTCCGGGGACAGCCGCAGGTCGCTCAGCCGCGGCATCGCCAGGAACGTGTCGAGGTCGAGCTGGTCAGGCA
>JALYHG010000178.1 GCA_030776725.1 Actinomycetota bacterium | reverse complement strand
CTTGTCCGACACGTCTGGAGGCTCGTCCCGGTCCGAGAGCCGGGGCTACGGGACGTTCGAGGGCGTCTTCGTCCCCACCCTCCTCACGATCCTCGGCGTCATCATGTACCTCCGCGAGGGGTGGGTGATCGGCAACGCCGGACTGCTCGGCGGCCTGGTGATCATCGGGATCGCGTTCGGGATCAGCGGCGCGACCGGCCTGTCCATGTCGTCGGTGACCACGAACATCCGTATCGGGCCGGGAGGCGCATACTCGATCATCTCGCGGTCGCTCGGCCTGGAGGTCGGCGGCAGCATCGGGATTCCCCTGTACCTGTCCCAGGCGCTGGCCGTCTCGCTGTACATCTTCGGGTTCCGCGCCGGCTGGCTCACGATCTTCCCCGACCACCCGGCGCTGGTCGTCGACCTCGTCGTGTTCGTGGTGCTCTTCGCGATCGCGTCGGTGTCCGCCAGCCTGGCGTTCCGGGTCCAGTACGTGATCCTCGCGATGATCGTCGCATCGCTCGTGTCGATCGGGTGGGCGGCGGCGACCGGACCGATGGACCAACCGATCCAGCTGTGGGGGCAGTTCCCCGGCGCCCCGGAGGACGGCTTCCCGGGGACGTCCTTCTGGGTCGTCTTCGCCGTGTTTTTCCCGGCCGCCACCGGGATCATGGCTGGCGCGAACCTGTCCGGTGAGCTGGAGGACCCCCGGGGCAGCATCCCCCTCGGCACCATGGCGGCCATCGGGGTGAGTTTCGTGATCTACGCGCTCCTGGCGGTGTGGCTCGCAAGGTCCGCCTCCCCCGACGAATTGGTCTCCAACTACACGATCATGGTCGACCGGGCCGCGTGGGGGCCGGCCGTGCTGGGCGGGCTCCTGGGTGCCACGTACTCGTCGGCCCTGGCCTCGATCGTCGGCGCCCCGCGCATCCTGCAGGCGCTGGCGACCCACCAGATCCTGCCTGGCGGTTCGTGGATGGCGCGGACCACGGCCGAGGGCAAGCCACGCAACGCGATGGCGGTCACTGCGGGCATCGTGTTCGCGGCGCTCATGCTGCGCGACCTGAACGCGGTCGCCCCCCTCATCACGATGTTCTTCCTGATCACCTACACGATGATCAACCTGGTGGTGGTGATCGAGCAGAGCCTGGGGCTGGCGAGCTTCCGACCGCTGCTGCGGGTGCCGCGCGTCGTCCCGCTGGCGGGGACGCTCGGGTGCGTGTTCGCGATGTTCATCGTGAACCCGACCTTCGGCCTCCTCGCGGTCGCCGTCGTCATCGGCGTCTACGCGTACCTCGTGCGCCGGCACCTGGCGGCCCCCTACGGCGACGTGCGCAGCGGCCTGTTCGTCGCGGTCGCCGAGTGGGCCGCGAAGAAGGTCACGGCGCTGCGCGGGACCCACGAGCGTGCGTGGAAGCCCAACCTCCTGGTGCCGGTCCAGGACGACCGTGAGCTGCAGGCGACGTTCCGGCTGATCCACGCGATCGCCTACCCGAAGGGGTCGGTCCGGATCATGGGCGTCCAGAGCGCGGAGGACACGAGCGGACAGCTCGTGCCCGTGCGGCTCGACCGGCTCTGCGACGCCTTCCAGGACGAGGACGTGTTCGCCTCCTGGACCGTGGCGGAAGCCCCATCGCTGTCGGGCGGGGTGATCACGGCGCTCGGAGCGGTGGGCGGGTCGTTCCTTCGACCGAACATCGTCTTCCTCACCCTCCCCGACGATCCGCGGCGGACCGCCCACGTCCACGACATCGCCTCACACGCACGCGAGCACGGCGTCGGGGTGCTGCTGTACGTGCCGCACCCGACAACGGGGCTCGGACGCCAGCGTTCGGTGAACCTGTGGCTGCGCAGCCCGACGCTCGAGCCCGAGGCGGAGGCCGCCGAGACCGACCTGGCGCTGCTGACCGCGTACAAGCTGCACCGCAACTGGACCGGCCGGATCCGCCTGCTCACCGCGATCCCGCAACTGGAACGCAAGCAGGCGGTCCGCGACGGTCTCGAGCGACTGCTCGATTCGGCGCGGTTGCCTGACGCCGAGGTGTACCCGATCGAGGGCAGCTTCCTCGAGGCGATCGACAAGGCACCGACCGCCGACCTGGACGTCATGGGTCTGCCGACCGACGTCGACACGGCGCGGCTCAGCGACATCGTCCACCGGACCCGTTCGTCGTGCCTGTTCGTGCGCGGGTCGGGGCGCGAGAGCGCGCTGGCCTGAGCCGCGGCTCCGCCGGACCACCGCCCGGGCAGGAGAACGATCGGACGATCCCCGGTGGTCCACCCCCAGTACGCGGCTGCGCGCATACGACTGCGTGATCGGGCGAACGACATCCTGCAGGCGCCTGCAACGATCGACATCCCCGCCGGAACCGCCCACACGTTCTGGAACGACGGTCCGGAGACCGCATCGATCGCCGTCTCCTTCGACCCAGCGGGCACCTTCGAGCACTTCCTCGAGACGGTGTACGAACTCGCCGCTGACGGTCGCACCAACCGCAAGGGCGTCCCGAACCCGTTGCGGATGGCAGTCATCGCCCGTGAACACCTCAACGACATCGCACTCGCGCGGCCCCCCTTGGCGGTCCAACGCTCGGCGTTCGCTGTTCTCGCGCCACTCGGCAGATTGGCTGGCTACACCCCCCGGTACTCACGCGACGGCTGAGCTGAGAGCTATGACGACGGCATCTCCGCCTGATGGGTCGCGCGTGTCCAGCGGTACCGCCGGTGGTAGCCGGGTCGGCGCTATGTGCCGTTCTTCTCTCCGAGGCACCGCCCAGAACGAACCCTCTGTGTGTCAAGTGCGGTCTGGGGTGAGAACTCTGAGGGCGTGATAAGGCCACCCAGCGACAGGGCTGTCTGCGATGTAGGGTCGTTCCCGGATCCGGGTGTGACCTGACGTCAGCCCTCGAGGCTGGCGTGTCCCCCGGATCCGCTCACGCTGCGGCTGGCGCGGCGCACCGCTCGGCAGCGGCGTCGTCGACCAGGTACCGGTAGATCACGTTGCACAGTTGACGCTTGAGGGCGCGCATCGCTTCTCGTCGGGACTTGCCCTCGGCGAGGCGTCGATCGACGTAGACGCGACCGGGACTCGTGTGGGACAGCTGGCTGAGCACGACCATGTGGATGGCAGCGTTGAGCCGGCGGTTGCCGCGGCGTGAGAGCCGGTGGCGCGACACGTCACCCGGGGACGCCTCGATCGGCGCGGTGCCTGCGTAGCTCGCAAAGTGGGCGCGCGAGGGGAACCGGTGGCTGTCGCAGCGTGTCCGATGATCACCGCAGCCAGATCGGGCCGATGCGACGACGTCGGTCAGGCTCGTCTTGGTTGCGGTGACCGCTCGACGATGCGCTGATCGATGTCGACGAGTTGCTTGTCGACCGTGCGCAGGTCGGCAACCAGCTCGCGGGCCAACTGCTTGCGTTGCACCGCGACCACGCCGTCAGGGCAGATGCCTTGCAGCAGCCGACTGGTCCGCTCGGCCGTCAGATGCAGCGGAGCACCACCTGGGCGCAGGTGACGCAGGTGGTTGTGCAGCCGACACACGGTCCTGTTGCGTGACGCTGAGAGCTAATCACGGCGATCTGACAGCATCCGCAGCACCACGGCGACGTCTCAGCGCCAACCTCGCGCAGCCGACCGTGAAGTGCGGCGATCGCGGTCGACCGGGCGTCGTGTCTGTCGACTTGCGTGCCGAACCACGCGAGACAAGCCGGACGCGAGCCGAGAGCATGGCGGACACATCGATGACCTGTTCGCCAGCGGCGATCAGCTGCTGAGCCAGCAGCCGGCCAAGTCCGTTGGCGCCCTCCACTGCCCACCGTCGCTGGGCCATGGCTCCGCGAACCTCTGACGCCGCAAGACACTGGTCCTTGTTGGCGGCCACTCGCGGCTCGGCGAGTCGCTGTCCAGCCGTGTCGAGCGCGACGGCGGTGTGCGAGCTCTTGTGCGGATCGATCCCGATGATGACATCCATGCTGGCCTCCTGTCGGTGACGGTGCAGAAGCCGCTACGGACAGTCCTGATGTGAGCGTGCACATCCCTCTGGTCAGTCACACGGCGGCGGCCTCGACGGGCGCACCTCGTTACCAAGTCAGCCCGAAGGCGACAGGGGATTACAGAGCGTTCCCGCCGAGGCCAACGACGCTACGGAAGACCAACCGTCTCGTCGCCTGCCCCCCGATCTCCATCAGGTGGATTGTCTAGGCCTGCTGACCCGTTCCGCCAGCCAGGGCTTCGTGGTCAGTGACGTCTCGGAAGATGTCCAGGTCGAGCGGGTGGTCGCCGTGGATGACGCTGATGTCGCCGGTGGTCTCGAGGATGACCGCGCGCACCTGGTCGTAGTTGTACACGTTGGCTTTCCGCAGCTTGGCCCGGACGTCGTCCTCGGTCACGCGTGCTCGACGAAGGTTGTCATGCAGGAACTCCTGACCCGCCATCAGGACGACGGGAGCGTTGTCCACCATGGAACTAAAGGTCCACCTGCTGCGTAGCTGCGCGATGACGTACTGCGCGCCAAGAAACGTCCCGATCGCGAGCACACCCGCGAGCAGCGACGATCCCACAAGAGACACCGACGCCATCGCCGAACCGATCGCCACTGTGACGGCGAAGTCGAACGAGGACATCTTCGAGAACGTCCGCAACCCCACCACGCGCGTGTACACCACGACCGCGAGCAAGACGCCGAGCGCGGACACCACCACCAGCCACGCGTCGGCAGCACCAATCAGTATCTCCTTGGAGATCATCGTGACCCCTTTCGACCTGGAAGAAGCGATCCTGAGAACAAGGTGCCCGGCCCGACCGCGATGCGGCCCGACACCCGATGGGTAGGCCTGCGAGGCAGCCGGCGGCCCCACCGCCATTTTGCTGCGGTCGCAGGCCAGGTACTGGGGTGCCGACACCTTCCCCACCGTTTGACCATGCTCGTGGAGGTGGGGATGCCGACCCGCTACCTTTCCGATGCTGAGGTGGCCCGCCTGTCGGGCTATCCCGTCGAAATCACCGGTGAGGACCTCGCGAGCTTCTCCGGCTCGACGAGCGGGATCGGCGGTGGGCGGCTAAGCATCGGGGAGCAGCAAACTCTTTGGGGGTGGCCCTGCAGCTCTGCACGCTGCCGTGGCTAGGGTTCGTCCCCGATGACCTCGCCGCCGCTCCTTCAGTTGCGGTGCGGTGGCTGGCAGCCCAACTCGAGGTTGACTCTGGGGTGCTGGCTGACTACGGGGGTTGGCAGGACCGCACCCGCCGAGATCATCTGCGTTCGTGTCTGGGCGGTCCACCGATGTCGATCAGCCGCCCATAGTCAACACGGCGGTGCTGGCCCGAGCCACCGAGCAGGCCATGACCAGCCGGCCTGCCGCATCCGAGTCTCGCAATCTACGCTGCCGTACGTGCGGCCCACCGCTTTCGCGGAAGCGATCACACCGCGCATCAGGGGAATGTCGCGCGGTTCGCGCCCAGCTGCACGACCCCTGAATCCGGTAGTCCGGGCGGCTCCAAACAAACGCCGCTAGGGCCGTCCCCCGGCTTCGGCCACCGCGCTCCGGTATCGTGACGTCCGGTCGGTCCAGTCAGCCTCACCGGCGGTCCTTGGCCGAGCGGAGTCGTTACCCCGTTGGAACTCGCGGTCCAGCTCTTGGCGCCTTGCCTGCCGGTCGTTGGCTTTGAGGTGGCGAGAGCTGACTCGGTGGAGCTGCCCGCGCTTGGGCGTTGCTATCGGTTCCCTCACGGGGTTCGCGGGCCTCGGTGTCGCGAGGAGGCGCTGATCGCCTCTGAGATGGCGGCCAGCAGCTGTTCGTTCGTGAACGGCTTGGGCACGAAGGTCGTGTGGGCGGTCGCCGTCTGGAGATGGCCAGTCACCTCACCGCGGTCGTAGCCGCTGAAGAACACGACCGGCATCTCCGGCTGCAGCTCCCGGATCGCGGGTAACGCCTCGTGGCCGGTCATTCGCGGCATCATCACGTCGAGGAGCACGGCGTCGATGCTGTTGCCAGCTTCACGTACAGCGTGGAGGGCCGCCTCGCCGTCGCCGGCTTCGAGGACCTCGTGGCCTTCGCGACGCAGGAGTAGGCCGACGATCTGGCGGACGTCCGGTTCGTCATCGACGACGAGCACGGTGCCCTTCGGCGGGAGCTGAGACGGCCCGGTCGTATCGCTCACTGGCCACCGCCCTTGTCCAGCGCCGGCAGCAGCATACGAAACGTCGCGCCGTGGCCTGGCTCGCTGTCGACGGTGAGAACTCCGCCGTGGGCGCGCACGATGCCGTGGCTGGCAGCGAGACCGAGACCGCGTCCCTCGAACTTCGTCGTGAAGAACGGTTCGAAGACGCGTTCCATGGTGGTCTCGTCCATGCCGGGCCCGGTGTCGGCGACCTCAACGGCGATGTAGCGACCGGATGGTAGTTCTTGCCGTTCGGCCAGAGCACCGGCCCCGTCAGGTCCAGAGGTGCGAACGGTGATCGTCCCTGTGTGCTCCGACAGCGCCTCGGCGGCGTTGGTCACGAGGTTCATGACGACCTGGCGGAGTTGGCTTGCGTCGCCTTCGACCGGTGGTAGCTCGTCGACGAGCTCGAGGCGCATCTCGACCTTGCGACTCATGGCTCCCCGGAGGAGTGCGGCCATCTCTCGCAGCAGTGCCGTCATGTCGACGGTTTCGAACTGGAAGCGTCCCCGGCCGCTGTAGACGAGCATCGACCGTGCCAGCTCGGCAGCGCGTCGCGCCGAGGTCTGGATCTGTTCGAGCGCCGTTGCGACGACCTCGGCGTCACCGGGGTCTTCTGCCGCCAGCTCGGCCCAGCTGTTGACCGTAACGAGGAGGTTGTTGAAGTCGTGCGCGACGCCGCCGGCCAGCGTCGCCAGGCTCTGTGCCTTCTGCAGCTCTCGGAGGCGGTCCTCGTTGCGTCGGGCATCGGTGATGTCGCGGGCGACCGCGACCGCGCCGACCACGCGCTCGGCGTGGTCGCGAACGGGGGCAACCGTGAGCGACACCACCAGCCGACCGTCCGCCGTGCCGACGGCGACCTCGGCTCGTCGGGTGCGCCCTGCCAGTGCGTCGTCCACCAACGGACGGATCTGCTCGCCGGCCGGCCCGAGGACGGCCGAGAGCGTCTGCCCCTCGGCGGTGACCCTGCCCGTCCTGAAGGTGGTCATCGCGCCCCGGTTGAGCGCGACGACGCTCGCTTCGGTGTCCACCGACACGATCGCGTCAGGGAGGTGGCGGACCAGCGCTGCGAGGTAGCTCTCGGAGACGCTCTCGCGCGACGACGGAGCGCTACGTCCGGTGTCAAGTAGCTGCCGGTTCATCTCGTCGAGTGCGCCGCGCACCTGATGACGTCGAGCGGCGGCCACCGCTGCCTCGTCAAGCGACGCCCGCAAGGCCTCCACCGAGCCCTGCGCAGCGATGACGGTCGCTCCGCGAAGCTCCGGGACGAGACCGAGGCGTATCTCGAGCGCTTCAGCCGCGGATGGCTCGACGACGAACGCGAACGCCAGTGCATCGTGGGCCCGCTGCAGCTCCAGAGCGACGGACAGCGGATGGTCGACGTCCGGTCCAACGACGGCCAGGACCGTCCGCATTGCGCCGGCTGGCTCTTCGCTGAGGCGAGCGAGCGTCGTCTCGACGTCGTTGACCAGGACGACACCATCCACAGAGGTCAACGCATCGTCGAGGAGTTGGCTGACGGTGGCGCTTGCGACGGTTCCTTGCGCTCCCGTAGGGGCGCGCTGTCCTCCATCCGCCGTCACAGCAGCGGCAGTTCGAGCAGCGAACGGCCCAGCCAGATACGCAGCAGGTCGGTCGTCGGCGACATGACGTGGCTGGCCCGGACGTCCCTCAGTGCCCGTCCCAGGCGACCGCCACGGCCGTAGCCCATGCCACCCACCAGCGTCATCACCTCGTTGACCACGTGCACCGCCGCCTCGGCCACCTCGGCCTTGCAGGCGAACAGCGCGTGCTTCCCGTCGTGGTGGCCGGCATCCCCTAACCGGGCGGCGTGGTAGAGCAGCTGACGGGTCCGTTCCACGGCCGCCCAGAGCTCTCCGACACGGTGTGCCACGGTGTCCGCGGCCCCCAACCGCTCCCCGGTGTGCTCGTGGGTCCGTTTGCGCAGGTGCGCCAGGGCGTCGTCCAGCGCTGCCTGGGCGATGCCCAGGTAGGTGCCGGCCATCGCGACAAGGAAGTAGGGGGCAATCACCTCGAACACGAACCATGTCTCGTCACCTTCAGCACCCAGGAGGTTGGAGGCCGGGACCTCGACGTCCTCGAGCAGCAGGCTGCGAGAGCTGTTGCCGCGCATCCCAAGACCGTCCCACTCCCCCTGCCAACGCAGTTCGGGCGACGCCTCCAGGAGCAGACAGCTGAACGTGCCCGGGTCGATCCGTACCCCCTCGGCCACGACGCTGAGGACGTAGGAGTCCGCATGACCACCGCTGGTGACGAAGGCCTTCCGTCCGTTGACGACGAACCGGTCATCATCGCGGCGGAACGCCGTGCGCGGCAGGTAGAAGTGCACGCCGGTTCCAGGCTCCGACAGCGCCAGCGAGGTCACATGCTGCCCGGCGGCGATCGGACGCAGGTAGCGCTCGACCTGATCCTGGGTGGGCTTGACGGCCAACACCTTCGACGCGACACAGTGCATGCCGTACACCAGCGCGGTCGAGGCGCACTCACGCCCGAGCTGCTCGGTGACCAGCGCCAGCGCCAGCATCCCCTCGCCGCGCCCGCCGAGCTCCGCGCTGACGTGGAGACCGAGGAGGCCGGCCTCACCCAGGGCGCGGATGCCCTCTGACGGCCACCGCGCCTCTTCATCGACGTCATCGGCGTGGGCCCGCAGCACCGTGACGGCCGTCTCGTTCGCCAAGCTCCGAAGTTCTTCGAGATGTGGCGGGACGAGCGTGGCGTCGGACACCGCTCTTTCCCCCCCGTCGACGGCCGGGCCGCACGGTCCTGGAGTGTCAGCCCCGAGGCTAGCTCTCCGCCGATGGCCCCGACGGGGACCCGTTCGGGTGATGTCCGCATGGCCGTTGCGGACGGTTGCTGTTGCCGCACTTGGTCTGAGCTCAAAACGGTGACTGAGAACCACACGATGCGCTTGCCCACGCCATATTCGGCCGCTGGCGGCAGGAGAACTTCGGCGACCATCCACGCACCCAGGGCCACCGCGACGAGGTCGAAGGGCCGGCTGGCAACCGGTCGGTCCAGGTGCGGCGTGGATCCCGTGAGCGTGTTCATGGGGACTCCTGTGCGTCGCGGCCGTGCGACGTTGAGGCACCTGTAGCACCGCGTTCGCAGCCCTACCTCGGTGTGAGCAGGTCACGGCCTGCGACCGGTCCCGGGCGGCGAAGACAGGCCGATGACGGCACGTCTGTACGGGGGTCCGTGTGGGGCGGCGGCTTGGGGGCCACGATGGTGCCGACGGACAGCTGGAGGGTCTTGGTGGCAGAGGCCGGGCACGGTCATCCGTTCGATGAGGAGAGCGTGCAGCGGGCACGCGCGGCGCAGCTGTCGGAGGACGAGGTGGATCGGTTGGCAGAGCTGCTGTCAATCGTTGGTGAGCCGGTCCGTGCGCGAGTGATCTGCGCGCTGCTGGCCGTCGACGAGCTGTGTGTCGGCGATGTCGCTCTGGCCGCTGGCGTCTCGAACGATGCCGCGTCGTACGCGCTGCGGATCCTGCGGACCGGGGGGCTCGTGCAGCGCCGCCGCGACGGGAGGTTGAACTTCTACCGGCTGGCCGACGATGACACCCAGCCCGCTCTGCGGGCCGCGCTGAGCGAGCTGCGACGCCTGGCGCAGAGCGTCCCCGGCTCGCCCGCCTGACGCCACCGGACGCGCGGCGCGAGCGCCGATACCGCAGCAACCCCCCAAGAAGGGCTGCCCAGGCGACTGCTGAAGGAACCGCACATGGCAGGACACGTCAACGATCGGGTGTCGATCTGGCGAGCCACCGCCTCTGCTCCCACATATCCGCCCCTGTCTGGGGACGCCCACCGCGAGGTCGTGATTGTCGGCGCCGGCATCACCGGTCTCACCTGTGCGGTGGTGCTGGCGGAGGCGGGTGCGGAGGTGACGGTCGTGGAGGGGTCGCGGATCGGCGCGGGGACCACCGGGGGAACGACCGGCAAGGTGACCTCGCAGCACGGACTGATCTACCACCAGCTGGTCGAGCAGCACGGCGAGGAGGTGGCCCGCGGCTACGGGGAGGCCAACCAGGCCGCGGTCGGGCTGGTTCGAGACCTGATCAACCGGCACGACATCGAGGCGGACCTGACGCCCTCCGATGCGTTCGTGTACTCAGAGGACCGCCGCCAGTTGCAGGGGCTGGAGCGTGAAGTCGCGGTGGCGCAACGGCTGGGGCTGCCCGCCCACTGGAGCCAGAGCACCGACCTGCCCTTCGACGTGGTCGGGGCTGTCCGGTTCGACGGCCAGGCGCACCTGCACGCCCTGAAGTACCTCGACGGGCTGGCACGCACCCTCACCGAGGACCTGGGCGGGACGATCCACGAGCACACCCGCGCGGTCTCCGTGTCCGAGGACGGTGGCCGCAAGGTGGTGGAGACCGACCGGGGGCGCATGACCGCCGACCACGTGGTTCTGGCCACGCTCATGCCGATCGTGGACCGCGGGTTCGAGTTCGCGCGGACCGAGCCGTCCATGACCTACGGGGTCGCCGGGACGGTTGACGGTGCGGTGCCCGAGGGCATGTACATCTCCGCCGAGGAGCCCACCAGGTCGATCCGCCACTACCACGACTCCGACGACGCGTTCGTCATCGTCGTGGGAGAGTCACACCGCACCGGAGCCGACCACGACACCGCGACCCACGAGGAGCGGCTCGCCGGCTTCGCGCGCGAACGGTTCGCGGTCCGCGACGTCCGCTACCGCTGGTCGGCGCAGGACTTCGTCCCTGTCGACCTCATGCCGTTGATCGGCGAGATCGCACTGGCCCCGCAGGTGTACGTGGCAACAGGCTTCAACAAGTGGGGTCTAACCAACGGCACGGTCGCCGCCTGGATCCTGAACGACCGCATCACCGGGCGGGACAACCCCTACGCCGACCTCTTCTCGACCAGCCGGACGACGCTCACCACGTCGGCGAAGCGGTTCCTCGAGCACAACCTAGACGCGGCCAAGCGCTTCGTTGGCGACCGCGTCCGCCCCGACGGGTACTCGCTCGACGACATCCCCGCCGGCGGAGCGGGGGTCGTGCTGGTCGACGGTGAGTTGCTGGCGGTGTCCAAGGCGCCCGACGGCACGGTGACCGCCCGGTCGGCGGTGTGCCGGCACCTGGGCTGCATCGTGAGATGGAACCCGGCCGAATCCAGTTGGGACTGCCCGTGCCACGGCTCCCGCTACGCGCCGGACGGAACGGTGCTCTGCGGTCCGGCGACCACGCCGTTGCCGCCGGCTGGGCCCTGACGGGCCGCGGTCAGGGCTGGCTGCCGTCGATGGCCTGTCGCCACGGCCACGTCGTACCGGTCGCGTACGCGAACAGCCGCCGGCGGTGGTCGTCGAGCCGGCCGACCCGGACCACGAACTCGGAGTCGCTAGCGATGGGGATGCCGGCTTCGCGCAGGCCGCTCAGGTCCGGGGGAGGGGGCACCTCGCCGGCGGGTTCATGGAACGTCGACTCGACGACGGCCAGGAGCTGCTCGATGGCGTTGCGGGCGGCGGTCGTGGCGCCGGGATGGGGGCGCACCGCCGGGTCCACCGCCTGG